>JANYCE010000232.1 GCA_025360445.1 Betaproteobacteria bacterium | reverse complement strand
CGCGTCGCCTGCGCATATCATTCCCGGCCATGATCCGTTGGTCATGCAACGCTACCCGGCGGCCTCGAAGGCGCTGGCTGGCATTGCAGTCAGGCTGGACGTCGAGCCCGGACAATAGTCGAGTGCGGGCCCACGGGCGTGCGACTCGCATTTCTTTTTAATTTCGGATAAGGACCAGCGCACGATGAGCAGCACCGAAGCACCTCTACTCGCGAATGCCACGCGCGATCTCGCCGCGTTCGCCGCTAACCTGCAATTTTCGGATATTCCGCGCGAAGCTGTCGAGCACCTCAAAGTCTGCGCGCTCGACAGCATCGGCTGCTGCTTGTTTGGCGTCACGCTGCCGTGGACGCGTCACGTGCAGGCGATGGTGCAGGAAGAGGGCGCCAGGCCGCTCGCTTCTGTTTATGGCGGCGGCGGCAAGACCAGCATCGCGAATTCAGTGCTGGTGAACAGCACCGCGGGGCACGCATTTGAGCTCGACGACATTCACAAGGAATCAATTGTTCATCCCGGGTCGCTCGCCACGCCGGTGGCGTTTGCATACGCTGAAGCAGCGGGCGGCGCGCCGGGACGCGATGTGATCACGGGCATGATTGCCGGATACGAAACCGGTACGCGCGTTGGCAATGCGGCGACTATGAGTTTATTTCTGCGAGGCTTTCACCCGCAGGGTACGTCAGGGGCTTTCGTCGCCGCTGCTGCCGCCGGCCGCATGTTGGGTTTAGACGCCGTGCAGATGCAACACACGCTTGGCATCGTCGGTTCGCAAGCCGGCGGATTAATGGCGGCGCAGGAAGGTGCCATGGTCAAGCGATTCCATTGCGGGCGCGCAGCTCAAAGCGGCGTTTATTCAGCGCAACTGGCCAAACGCGGCTTTACCGGCGTGCTGGATGTGCTCGAGGCGCCCTATGGCGGCTTCTTGAGCACGCTGTCCGACAAACCTAATCCGCAGCGCCTTACCGCCGGACTCGGCACAGTGTGGGAAACACTCAACGTCGGCTACAAGCCGCATGCAAGCGTGACCAGCATCCATACGGCGCTCGATGCGCTCGCCGATCTGATGCGTGAAAATGATCTCAAGGCTGACGACATCGCGACCGTTGACGCAGGCTTAAGCCATATGACCTACGTGCACTGCGCGTGGGCGTATAAAGCGCAGGGGGTGACGGCTGCGCAGATGAATCTGTATTACGGACTTGCGGTGATTGCGCTCGATGGCATGGCGTTCGTCGATCAGTATCGCGAAGACCGCCTCCATGATCCGCGCATCTTCGATTTCATCAAGCGCATCAGCGCGCGCGTCGATGCCCGGATTGAGACCATGGGCGCCGCGTTCCGTCACGCCGCACGGGTGGCAATCACAACGCGCGACGGCCGTGAATTCAAGCGTGAAATCCTGCACCGGCGCGGCAGTCCCGAAAATGCATTGCAGCCCGCGGACGTCGAGTACAAATTTCGCCATGTCGCTCGCTCATGCCTGACGCCGGCAAATGTCGACAAAGTAATCGAGCTCGTAGGCAAGCTCGACGTGCTCGACAGCACGAGCGAACTTATCGCGATTCTCGCCGCGCCGACGGCAAGCTGACCCACTTCAACCTGACCACTTCAACCTGATTACCGGACGATCATGGCAACCACTATAGCTACACAATTGGCTCATCATTTTCATAAATTCGATTACCGGCAACTGCCGGATGCTTCGCGAAATGCAGTCAAACGGCTACTGCTCGATTATCTCGGGGTTGCGATTGCGGGCAGTCAGACTGAAAGCGGTCACGCGGCGCGGATGTTTGCCCAATCCGGCGGCACCAAGGCGGAGTCGACGCTGATCGGCGAATCGGTGCGCGTGCCGGCCGCTCGTGCGGCGTTTGCCAATGCCATCTCTTCGCACAGCATCGAACTCGACGATATCGACGTGATCGCGCTGTTTCACTTCAGCCCGCCCGTGTTTTCTGCGGCGCTCGCGACGGCTGAACAGCACAGCGCCAGCGGCAAACAATTGCTGGTTGCGCTCGCCGCCGGTTGCGAGATGATGGAGCGCGTGAGCCGCGCCGCCAATTCG
>JANYCE010000005.1 GCA_025360445.1 Betaproteobacteria bacterium | reverse complement strand
GTTCAGCGAAACTTTGGGCGCGTTCTACGACAACATCATGAACGGCGTGCTGCTGCAGCGCGGCTGGTTCTCGATCAAGGTGCTGCTCATGGGTTATTTCGCGGGCATGTTTCTCGCGTCGGTGCTGACCGCGCTCGCGATTACGTCGCGCGTCGGCAACGATCTGCTCGAAACGCTAACCGCGATGTTCAACCCGCTGCCAGCGATTGCGCTGTTGCCGCTCGCGCTGATCTGGTTCGGCCTCGGCAATGGCAGTTTGGTGTTCGTGCTGATTCACTCCGTGCTGTGGCCGGTTGCGTTAAACACCCATTCCGGATTCATGTCGGTGTCGCAAACAATGCGCATGGTCGGCCGCAACTACGGCCTCTCGGGGCCGCGCTATGTGATGAAGATTTTGATTCCCGCCGCGTTTCCAAATATTTTGACCGGCATGAAAATCGGCTGGGCGTTTGCATGGCGCACGCTGATTGCAGCCGAACTCGTGTTCGGCGTGTCATCGGGTTCGGGCGGACTTGGCTGGTTTATTTATGAAAACAAAAACCAGCTCGAGATCGCGAATGTGTTCGCCGGGCTTTTCTCGGTGATCATCATCGGTCTCGTCGTGGAGAATTTTATTTTTCGCAATATCGAATTGAAAACGGTGCGCAAGTGGGGCATGCAAAGCTGAGGATTGAGGATAGAGGATCGAGCAAGCGCGCCCTCGCTGTTGTCACCTCAATCCACGCTCCGCAATTCTCGATCCTGGAGTTAAGATGAAAGTCGATCTCAAAGCAGTCGAAGAGGCGTGCAAGGAGCTTTACATACGCGCGGTCAAGATTTTACCGCCCGATATCAAGGATGGTTTCGCCCGCCTCGACAAAACCGAAACCGATGCGACGGGCAAGTCGGTGCTCGGCACCATGATCCTTAACATCAAGGTGGCCGAAGACACCAACAACCTGTTGTGCCAGGACACCGGTATTCCGATTTACAACGTCGTGATCGGACGCGGACTCGAAGTTGACGGCCATGCGCTGAAACAAGCCATCGCCGCCGGCTGCGCGCGCGCCACCAGGGAACATCCTCTGCGCTCCTCCGTCGTGCATCCGGTTACGCGCAAGAACGAGCACACTTCATGCGGGCGCCTGGTGCCGGTCATCAACATCGATTTTTCCGACGAGCAGGACGTGCTGTCTATCGAGATGATTCCGAAGGGCAGCGGTTCGGAAAACAATTCGTGGCTGAAAATGGCGATCCCCGCTGATGGCGTCGACGCGGTAAAAACTTTCGTCATCGACTGCGTGCTCGAGGCGGGCGGCAAGACCTGCCCGCCGACAATCGTCGGCGTGGGCGTTGGCGGTACCGCAGACCTGTGCGTACATCTGTCCAAAGTTGCCGCGACGCGTCCGCTTGGTTCGCATTGCACTGACCCGGAAGGCGCGAAGCTTGAATCCGAGTTAAGCGCCGTCGTGAATAAGCTCGGCGTTGGCCCGCAGGGGCTTGGCGGTGATTCGACATCGTTTGCAGTTCACGTTGAAACGGCGGCGACGCATATCACGATGAATCCCGTTGCCGTGAATATGCAATGTCACTCCGCCCGCCGCGCGCGCGCGATTTTCACGCCGCAGGGGCTGTCTTACGGCTTTTAATTTTAGAATCATTTGCCGCAGAGAGCACAGAAAGTACAAAGGGCGCAGAGAAATCCATGCGGCGAACGGTACATCTTTTTGCTTTGCGTCCTTTAATATTCTCTGTGTCCTCTGCACCGCGGTGAACTCGGTGGCTGAAAGGTTTGCATGACGCATTACGATTTCAACATGCCGGTGTCCGAAGCCGATGTGCGCAAGGTGAAGGTCAACGATACCGTCACGTTGAATCAAACGCTTTACGGCATCCGCGATGCGACGCTCATCCACATGTTCGACCGCGGGCGCACCACGCGCTTCGATCTCAAGGGGCACGCGGTGATTCATACCGCGCCCAACGTCAAGTGGGTCGGCGAGACGGTCGCGCATCCGTCCGGTTATGCGCCAATCTGCATTGGCACCACGACGAGCGCGCGCATGGAGCGCTTCACACGGCCGCTGATGGAGCAGTACGGTGTGCGCATCGTGATCGGCAAGGGCGGGCTTTTTGCGGCGTCGCAGGCGGCATTCAAAGATCTGGGCGGCGTGTATCTCGCGATCATCGGCGGCGCGGCGGCGCTCGAAACCACATGGGTCGAGCAAATCGAAGACGTCGACCTCGATGATCTCAACCCGGAATCGCTGTGGAAATTTCGCGTCAGAGGTTTCGGCCCGCTGCTGGTCGCGATGGACAGCCACGGCGGAAATCTGTACACGGAGGTCAACGATGCCGCGCGCGACAAACGCGCATCAGTACTCGCCGCGCTTGGAGTTAAAACCTAAAGCTTCACATACAAGGACGCAAAGGACGCAAAGGACGCGAAGGAAAGACAAACTCAAAGGAAAAGCACTTCAGGTAATTCTTACTATTAAAGCATTTCTTGCCTTTGCTTTTCCTTTGCGTCCTTTACGTCCTTGGTGGTTCAAGAATTTTAAAAAATGAAAACACTTAAAACTGACATCCTCATACTCGGCTCGGGTGGCGCCGGCTTGTTCGCCGCGCTGCATGCGCACCAAAAAAACTCCAATCTTTCGATCACCGTCGCGGTCAAAGGCCTGCTGGGCAAATGCGGCTGCACGCGCATGGTGCAGGGCGGTTATAACGTAGCGCTCGCAGAAGGCGACTCGATCGAACGCCACTTTATGGACACCATAGAAGGCGGCAAGTGGCTGCCCGACCAGGACTTAGCCTGGACGCTTGTGAATGTGGCAATCGAGCGCATCCACGAACTCGAGAACGAGCTTGGCTGCTTTTTCGACCGTAATCCTGACGGCACCATCCACCAGAAAGCGTTCGCAGGCCAGACATTCGACCGCACTGTGCACAAGGGCGATCTGACCGGAATCGAAATCATCAACCGTCTCGCCGAGCAGGTATGGGCGCGCGGCATCAATCGCCTCGAAGAACATCGCGCGGTCGAGTTCATAAAAAACAAGGCGGGCGATGCGCTCGCCGGCGTGCTGATGATCGATGTGCGCAGCGGTGAATTCGTGTTCGTGCAGGCTCAGGCTGTGCTGCTCGGCACCGGCGGCGGCCCGACGATGTACAAATATCACACGCCGTCCGGCGACAAGACCTGCGACGGCATGGCGATGGCGTTGCGCGCGGGACTCACGCTGCGTGATATGGAAATGGTGCAGTTTCACCCGACTGGATTGCTGGCGGGCACCGGCACGCGCATGACAGGCACCGTGCTCGAAGAAGGCTTGCGCGGCGCCGGCGGCTTCCTGCTCAACGGCGACAAAGAGCGCTTCATGGACAAGTACGATGCGAAACTCGAGCGCGCAACGCGCGATATCGTGTCCCGCGGAATTTTTGCCGAGATGCGCGCCGGCCGCACCACACCGAATGGCGGCGTATACATCAGCATGGGCCACCTCGGCGCCGACAATAACCGCAAAAACTTTAAAGGCATGGTTGAGCGCTGCGACGACTGCGGTTTCGATCTCGCCAGCGGTCTGGTCGAAGTTGTGCCGACTGCGCATTACATGATGGGCGGTGTCGCATTCAAGGCAGACTGCTCAACTTCCGTGCATGGATTGTTTGTGGCGGGTGAAGATTCCGGCGGCGTGCATGGCGCCAATCGCCTCGGCGGCAACGGCGTGGCGAACTCAACGGTATTCGGCGGCATCGCTGGCGATGTATTGCCGGGCTGGGTCAAGGCCAATGGCGGATTGCATGCGCCTGACCAGGACGCGCTCGATTCCGCCGTCGCACGCTGCCGCGCGCCGCTCGAGCGTCCGGCCGGCGATCTGAACGCGATACGCGAGACGCTTTATGAAGTGATGTGGGACGATGTCGGCATCGTACGCGATGCGGCCAGCATGAGACGCGCCGAAGG
Source organism: Betaproteobacteria bacterium (assembly GCA_025360445.1). Classification (GTDB taxonomy): domain Bacteria; phylum Pseudomonadota; class Gammaproteobacteria; order Burkholderiales; family SG8-41; genus PALSA-1004. Next base: position 11,592 of record JANYCE010000005.1, on the reverse strand, counting down.
CAAGCTCGATGAACTCGATGCGCGGCTTGACGGAATCGGCGTCGAGTCGGGCAACCTCTCGTTTAACCTTACGTGGCACGACTGGCTCAATCTTAAAAGCCAGATTTTGGTCAGCAAGTCGATCAATTTCGCGGCGATCGCACGCGAGGGTTCGCGCGGTGCTCACTATCGCAGCGACTTTCCCGACGCGGGCGATCTTGAAAGCTCGCGGTTCACCTGCGTGACCCTCAATGAGGGCCGCTTTCAAGTTGGCACTCAGCCGGTCATATTCAGCCGCGTGAAGCCGGGGCAGACCTTATTGGTCGAGACGGCGATTGGTTGAGACCGCGGACGTGCGGGCGAAGGTGACGCGTGGAAAATAAAATTCCGGTAGAGGAACTTACGCAGCTCGTGGTCGACGCGCTCGTGGGTGCCGGCGCATCCAATGCAATGGCCCAGGCAACTGCGCGCTCGCTCGTCGCCGCCGAAATGGCCGGTCTGGGCGGACATGGATTATCGCGCGTGCAGCTTTATGCGCAGCACGTCAGAGAAGGGCGCGCAAATGGAACCGTCGAGCCGCGCATCGCACATGAAAAAGGCGCGGCGTGCCTGATCGATGCGCGAGGTGGTCTTGCCTACCTTGCGATGGAACTGGCAACGCGCGAAGCAGCCCGGCGCGCGCACGAATTCGGCGTCGCCTTCTGCGCCGTCACGCACAGCCACCACTGCGGCGCAATGGATTTCCATCTTGTGCCGCTCGCCGCGGCCGGTCTCATCGGCATCGGTTTTACCAATTCGCCCGCAGCCATCAACGCGTGGGCGGGCAAACAGCCGTTGTTCGGCACTAATCCGATCGCCGCCGTGTTTCCACGTGCCGGGCATGCGCCATTGATCATCGATTTGTCGCTGACCGAAGTCGCGCGCGGCAAGATCATGGTTGCTGCCAAAGAAGGCAGGCCAATTCCGCAAGGCTGGGCACTCGACGCGGACGGTAAGCCCACCACGGATGCGACGGCGGCACTGACTGGCAGCATGGCGGCGATCGGCGGCGTGAAAGGCGTTCTGCTCGCGTTAATGGTCGAACTGCTGTGTTGTGCGTTGACCGGCGCGCAGTTCGGTTTCGAGAACGACTCGTTTTTCGAACCGGGACGGCCGGCTTCCATCGGCCACGCGCTGCTCGCGATCGATCCCGGGGCGCTCGCCGGCAGCGCAGCTTATGCCGAGCGAATTGAAACGCTGATCGCAGCGATGCTCGAAGACGAAGACGTGCGCCTGCCAGGCGAGCGGCGGCACCGACTTGTGGCGGAAGCGCGCGCGAACGGCATCACGGTCACCGACGCTGTGCTCCTGCAATTGCGCGAACTGGCCGCGTGAGAGCGGCAATGCCCGCACTGGTTTACCGCTTGCGGAACACGATCACATGCTGCCACGGCAGGTCGCGCGTCATCGCGATCCACCTCAGTGAATGCACGGCGGCTTCCCGCCGCACCTTGTTTACGGCGGGGGCATTCGATTGAGACACACTTGTTGGAAGCGACCGCTCGCGACGCACCCCCTCGTCAATCCAAACCAAACATGCCCATCCAGTAATGAATCTTGCCATTGGTCTCAACGTCGTACTTGCGCATGAACTGAAGCTTGCCGTCGTCCTCCACTCGCATCACTGACAAGGTCGCCGGCACGTTGACCACTTTGTCACCGTCTCGTACGTTGATGTCAGCGATGCTGGCGGCGACCATCATGCGGCCGCCGGGGGCGAACGCGAAGGTGCGCACATGGATCGTGTGCGTGTCGGCGTTCTGGATTAGCGTCGGCTCACCGCTGGTCTGATCGAGCGCGTAAGCGGCAAAAGTATTGTCGCCGCCTGCAAACACTTGCTGGCCCGCAAATTCGATTGTGCGGTCGTTGCGGTTGGCGACGTACACGTAGCGGCCGTTCGGATGCACATGGATGGGCCCCGCGTGCTGGCGACGTTTGTCCTCAACTTTGCCAGCGGGCGTGTTGCGCGTGTGCGCGGCCTCGGCTTCGAGGCTGTTGCCTTGCATGCGATACATAGTTAGCTGGTTCTGGCGTTCCAGCGACGCATACACCCACGGCTTCGCCGGATGAAAATCGATGTGGCGCGGACCGAAGCCAAAGCCACCGTTCGGCGCTATGGCTGCGAGATGTGCGAGCACGCCGTCTTTGATGGTGAAGAGACGCAGCGCACCGGGATCCTCGGACTTGTCTTTCGTTGCATCGTTGCCGCGATCGATCAGCATGACGGTGCCCGTCGACGGAGAGGCGATGACCTGATGCGGATATATGCCGAAGTCGAGGCCGTCAGGCTGCTTGACCTCCGCTCCGATGCTGCCATCCGCTTCGATGCGATGAACGGTAATGCCCGCCGTGGGCAGATTGTGCGCATTCAGCAAGTACTTCGCATCGGCGGTAAGGCAACAATGCACGGCGCGCGCAGGCAGCGGAACCGGATCGCCATGATATGAAAGCTCGCCGCTCGCGGAGTCGATCTTGAGTGCACTCACATGATTCGAGTCCGAGTTCATGCCTTTGCCGCGATTGCTCGTCGTCACGTACAAATAGCGTTTGGACGGATGCGGCCACGCGTACTGAACGACCGCCGGCACCTTTAAAGGTTTTCGTTTGGTTAGCGTAAAAGCGTCGACATCAACGTCGTAGTGCGTGAATTCTTCGCCGACTGCGCTGTAGAGAACGACTTTTTTATTCATCTCGCTCATCCTTTTATCGGTTCTTTTTTCGGCCTTGCATCGGCGGCGATGACCACGCGCTGCGCGATCAGCTCATCAATCTCCTGCGCCGTATATCCGGCTTCGGCAAGCACGGCCCGTGTGTCGTTGCCCATCGCCGGCGGCTGATGGCGGATTTTCGTTTTGCGGCCATTCATTTCCAGCGGCAACCCAGGTAGTTTCGCGCGCTTGCCGGTCGGCAGCAGCACGTCGAGCATGCGTCCGTCGTGATTGAGTTGCGGGTCGTCGAACAAATCGCCGGGCGTGGCGAGCGGCCCGAACGGAATTTTGAGCCGCTCGAGTTTCGCCACCAGCGAAGCAAACGGCTCCGCCGCAAATTTCGCGGTGACGATCGGCATGATTTTGGCGCGCTGCTGCGCGCGCTGCGGATTCGTCTTCAAGTCGGGATCGTCGAGCAGTTCTTCGACACCGAAGCCGGTGCAAAAACCTCGCCAGTGGTTGTCGCTCGTAATGCCGATAAACACGGTCTTGCCGTCGGCTGTCTTGAATGGATCGTAGACCGCCCACGAACTCGCTTTCTCCGGCATTGGTGGCGGCGCGATGCCGGTCAATGCGTGTTGCCCCATGTGTTGCGCGACGAGGAACGCCGTCGATTCGTACAGCGAACTCTGCACGAGCTGGCCGCGTCCGGTGTGCTCTCGTTCACGCAGCGCCGCCATGATGCCGAGCGCGCCAAACATGCCGCCCATGATGTCGACAACCGACGCGCCCGCGCGAAGCGGCATGCCGGTGGGCCCCGTCATGTACGCGAGTCCGCCCATGAATTGCACGATTTCATCGAGCGCGGCGCGTTTTTCATACGGGCCGCTTAGAAAACCTTTGAGGCCGCAATAAATCAAACGCGGATTGGTTTGCGACAGCGTGGCATAGCCGAGCCCGAGACGCTCCATCGTGCCGTATGCAAAATTTTCGATCAGCGCATCGGCGCCGGCAATAATTTTAAGGATGACCGCGCGTCCCGCGTCCGACTTGATGTCGATGGATAGGCTGCGCTTGTTACGGTTGAAAACCGGAAACAGCGCAGACCCGAAACCGACATTCGCGCGCGTGCGGTCGCCTTCGGGTGGTTCGACCTTGATCACGTCCGCGCCAAGATCGGCGAGCACCATGCTGCACGACGGCCCCATCACGGTGTGGCCGAACTCGAGCACGCGCACGCCTGACAGCGCGAGCCGTTCACTGTCGCCGCTGTGATGGCCCGCTTTTACATTCTGCGACATCTTTACTTGTTCCTTTAGTTATTTGCCGCGCAAGTTGCGCTTACTCCGACGTGATACCCGACGCCTTGACTACTTTGCCCCACTTTACGACTTCACTCTTTAGAAAAGTCGCGAATGCTTCCGGCGTGCCGGTGGTGATGTCGCCGCCTTCAGAGAGCAGCGCTTCTCTGACTTCGGGCTTCTCGAGTATCGCCACGATTTCGCGATTGAGCCGCGCAATGATATCGCGCGATACTTTGGCCGGTGCAAGCATGCCATGCCATGAATCGACCTCGAAGCCCGGCACGCCCGACTCGCTGACGGTGGGAGTGTCGGGCATCAGCCGCGCACGCCTGGCGCCGGTAGTTGCGATCGCTTTTATCTTGCCGTCCTTCACGGATTGCGCAGCCGAAGCAAGCGATGTGGCTAAGTAAGTCACGCGCCCGCCGCGCAAGTCGATCATGGCCGGCGAGGCGCCTTTATATGGCACGTGCGTGATGTCGACGCCGGCAGTCAGGTTAAGCAGTTCACCGGTGATATGCCCCGAGCTGCCGATGCCGGCCGAGGCATAAGTGAGTGTGCCCGGTTTCAATTTCGCAGCGGCGATCAAATCTCTGATCGATGCAATCGGCGAGCCGGTGTTGACAACCAATACCTGCGGCGCGCGCATGAGCAGAGTGATCGGCGCAAAATCGCGCACCGGGTCATAGCTGTTTTTGCTGCGCATCGCCGGACCGATCGCGAGATTATTTGTTTGCCCGAGCCAGATGGTGTAGCCGTCGGGCGCTGCCTTCGCGGCGAGATCAGCGCCGAGCGCACCGCCCGCGCCCGGCCGGTTATCGATGACCACTTGTTGCTGCAGCGCCTCGGCGAGCCGTGGCCCGATGATGCGCGCATAAATATCCGTACTGCCGCCCGGCGGAAAAGGCACGATGAACCGAATCGGGCGGGACGGGTACGACTGGCTGGGCGCTGGTGACTGGGCGAACGCGTAGCTGCTTGCTGCGACCAACGCCAGAGCACCTATTCGGGATTTGGAAGAGAGCAAAGTTGTCTGTCCTTTGGGTCATGTGCAGGGGCGGTTGGGCAAAGCGGAAAACCTTTAAAATGCGGCTTTCCATCGCTCATTTCGAGGTGTCCGCATGTCGCTTTCTTCATTTCATCTCGCATTTCCGGTTGACGATTTGAAGGACGCGCGAGCATTTTACAGCGGCGTGCTCGGTTGCACCGAAGGGCGCTCCGACGAGCATTGGGTCGATTTTAATTTTTACGGTCATCAGATCGTTGCCTATCGCGTGCCCGGCGAGGCGCGCAAACGCATCACCAGCCCGGTCGACGGCGACGAGGTGCCGGTGCGCCACTTCGGGCTGGTGCTGCCGATGCCCGAGTGGGAGAAGATGCGCGACAAGTTGGTCGCCGCCGGCACCCGATTCATGATCGAACCGCAACTGCGTTTTGAGGGCACCGTCGGCGAGCAGGCGGCGATGTTTTTTACCGATCCCTCCGGCAATGCGATCGAATTCAAGGCGTTCAAGGATCCCGCCAGGCTGTTTGCGAAATGAAGTTCGTCGTTCCTGGACTTTCGGCGGAATGCGCCTTGCTTATTCCGCCCTACATTACTGCCGTGATGATTCTCGCTGTCTCGTAGGGCGGATTAGCGCAGCGTAATCCGCCGGATGTGTCCGCTGCCGACCATCTCTGCGCGCGTAGGCGAAAACCCAGGATGACGAATCGTTCTGGATACGCCTGTGCGGGTATGGCGATTTAGCGGAAGCCCCGCAAGAAGCTTGGCGCGTTCGGCATGAGACCGTATCATGGCATCGCAAATCAAACCCATAAGAAGGAGGAGTTATGCAAAGCTTGTTCAGAGTTTTCGCGGTAGCGGCCGGCATTTTGTGCGCAACCTCTAGCTATGCCCAAGGCAAGGTCAATATTTTCGTCGCAAGCGGCCCGACGTCGGGCGTTTACTATCCGTTGGGTGGCGGTCTCGCCGATGTGCTGACCAAGTTCGTGCCTAACCTCAATGCGACTGCCGGCACCACCGATGGCTCAATGGCGAATTTGCTGCTGATGGGCCAAGGCAAAGCGGACGTTGCGTTTTCAATGGCGGATGCCAGCTGGGACGCCTACAAAGGCCAGGGCAAATTCCAGAAACCGGTCAACGTGCGTGCGCTGATGGTGCTCTATCCGAACCGCATGCACATCGTCACGGTCGAGGGCACCGGCATCACCAAGATGGCCGACCTTAAAGGCAAGCGCGTGTCGACCGGCGCGCCGAATAGCGCCACCCAGATCATGGCGTTTCGAGTGCTCGAAGCGTACGGCCTCGATCCGGAAAAAGACATCATTCGCGAGCGACTCGACCCGGGCAAGTCGGCAGAAGCAATTAAGGACCGCAAACTCGACGCGTTCTTTTGGGTGGGGGGCGTACCAACGCCGGCGGTCACCGACCTCGGCGCCACGCCCGGACTCAAACTCAAACTGATCGATCACTCCGATGCGACCGACGCGATGGTCAAGAAGTACGGTCCGCTCTACGTGAAGGACAACATACCGGCTAAAGCGTATCCGGGGCAGGACAGCGCGAATCAGATCGCGACGGTGTGGAACGTGCTGCTCGCCGACGAAAAAATGTCCGACCAGCTTGCATACGACATCGTCAAGACCGTGTTCGAGCGCAAGGAAGACTTGATTCGTGTGCACGCAGAAGCGAGAAACTTCGATTACAAATACCAGACGCAGGGTGCGGCGGTTATTCCGTTTCATCCGGGCGCGCGGAAATATTTTACGGAAAAAGGCGTCAAGCTGAATTAACGGGAAAGATGAAGAATGAATCAGCACGAAGGTGCTGATTCATTCTTCATGAGCGGAGGGCTCGATGGCTGAAATCACCAAAAAAAACGTCGAAGAGCCCGTCGTATCGGCTGAAGCCCTGGCGAAGGCCGAGCAGTACATCGAAGAAGAAGAGGGGGCGATCAACAAGCTGCCTGGCGCTCTCGGTGTGATGGCCACCGCGCTCGCGGTGATCATGTCGATATTTCATTTGTACGCCGCCTACGGCATCATGCCGACCCACGTGCTGCGCGGCATCCACGTTGCATTCATTTTGTTTCTGGGCTTTCTGCTGTTTCCGGTTTCAAAGCGCTTCCGGCATCGTATCCGTTGGTGGGACTGGCTCGCTGCATTTTTCTCGCTGGTCGTCGTCTGCAATATGCTGTTCGGCGGCGACGCGTTTCTCGAGCGCGCAATCGACCCCAATATGTGGGACAAGATCCTCGGCGTCGCGCTGATTGTCATGGTGCTCGAGGCGGCGCGCCGAACGTCGGGCTGGATCATGCCGGCGATTTGCATCGGCTTCATCGTGTATGCGGTGGTCGGGCAGTATCTGCCGCCGCCGTGGACGCATTACGGCATGGACCTCGGACGCATCGTCGGTCATATGTATATGACGCTCGAAGGCATCTTCGGGGTCGCCATCGATGTCTCGTCTTCGCTGATTATTTTGTTTACGATTTACGGCGCGTTTCTGCAATATTCCGGCGCCGGAAAGTTCTTCATCGACTTTTCGTTCGCCGCCATGGGCGGTAAGCCGACCGGCGCGGGCCGCACTATCGTGCTCGCATCATTTCTGCTCGGCGGTCCTTCCGGCAGCGGCGTTGCGACGACCGTTACCCTGGGCTCGGTTGCTTATCCCATGCTTGTGAAGGCGGGCTACGGCAAAGACGCTGCGGGCGGCCTGCTGGCAGCCGGTGGACTCGGCGCAATCATCTCGCCACCGGTATTGGGCGCAGCGGCTTTTTTGATTGCGCAGTTTCTCAATATTTCCTACCTCGATGTGATTTTAATGGCGGCGATTCCCACGCTGCTCTATTACTTCGCGCTGTTCCTGATGGTGGAAATCGACGCGCGCAAATTTGGCATGCCCAACGTGGTCATTGAAAAGCACGCGACCATCGGCATGCTGACGCGCAATTACTGGTTTCATTTCCTGTCGCTGGTGGCGATCATTTTCTTCATGGCGATCGGCTTTTCACCGTCGGTGTCCGTGTTCTGGGCGACGGTGGTGGCGTTCGTTTGCAGCTTTTTGCACGTCGATTGCGCACTTATTCCGTACGACGTGCTGCGCGGGCGTAAGCCGCTGGTGGCCGGGTTGTGGAAATCGGGGCTCATCAAAGCGCTCGAAGCGGGGTCGGTTGGTATGTTGAGCGTGGGTGCGACCTGTGCGGCGGCCGGTATTATCGTCGGCGTCGTGACGCTGACCGGACTCGGGCTCAAATTCAGTTCTATCGTGTTGCAGTATGCCGATTCAGGCACTCGTCTCATCATGAGCGCGCTCGGCGCGGTGGGCTTCGAGCAAACAGCGAGCCTGTTGCACGACGTCAAGTTGTTGCTGACCGCTGTGATGACATCGTTGATCGTGTGGATCGTCGGGCTGGCGGTGCCGGTGACGGCCAGTTACATCATATGTGCAGTGATCGCGGCGCCGGCCTTGATGCAATTGGGCGTCGCCGATTACGCCGCACACATGTTCATTTTTTACTACGCGGTGTTGTCGGAAGTTTCTCCGCCAACTGCGCTGTCCCCGTTTGCGGCCGCGGCGATTACCGGAGGCGACCCTTACAAAACCACGCTGCAATCATGGAAGTACACGATGCCGGCCTTTCTGGTGCCGTTCATGTTCGTGCTCGACCCGGCAGGCCTTGGCTTGCTTATGATGGGCTCGTTTAAAAAACTGGCGGTCGCCCCGTGGGGCGAAATCGCGCTGGTCAGCGCGACTGCCATGATAGGCATAGCAGCGCTCGCGGCGGGCGTGCAGAATTGGCTGTTTCGAAAAACCACCGCACTTGAACGCTGGCTGCTGATCATCGCCGGATTGGCACTCGTATATCCCAAGGCCATGCTTGATTACATCGGCATCGGTCTTATTGTGATTGCGATCGCGCTGCAAAAACTGCGCAAACCGGCAGCGCATGTTCCCGCGCGATCTTGACGACGGCGCAGCGCGGTCAGCGAGCCGCCGCGAGCGCGCGGCCCCTGGAGAATTGTTCGATGCCAAGGTCGCTACGCCGTTCGCAGTGCTTGGCATTCGCGCCAGTAGTGAACTTGTAACCCGGATTGAGTATCTGCCGCGCGGCGTCGCGACTTTAGCGCCGACGAATAAGCTCGCTGCCGAGGTGTGCCGCCAGATCGAAAAATATCTCGACGATGCGCAATTCGAGTTCGACTTACCGTTCGAGTATCGCGGGACCGCGTTTCAACAGCGGGTATGGCGCGCCATTCAGGCGATCCCGCGCGGTAAAACACTGACCTACCTGGAAGTCGCGGGACTACTGCAAAGCGCGCCACGGCCGGTCGGCGGCGCGTGCGGCGCTAACCGCCTGCCGCTGATAATTCCGTGCCATCGTGTCGTCGCCAGCGGCGGCATCGGCGGCTTCATGCACGCGCGTGGCGGCGAGCCGATACAAATCAAACAATGGCTCTTGCGGCATGAAAGAGTTACTGCAACATCGTCTGCGCCGCTTTCGCATCGTTAAAATTTGCAAGTCGATGCTCGAAAACTCCCGTTTACTAATGTGCAAACTCCGCTCGCCCCGCAAGTTGCGCCTGACAGAACGACCCATACATCAATTGTCAGGGGTATTTTTCTTAAGATGAGTGACAGCTCGATTCTCGACGAGTTCTGCGATGCGCTATGGCTCGAAGACGGGCTTTCGCGTAACACGCTGACCAGTTACCGGTTCGATCTCACGCAGTTCGCAAACTGGCTCGCCAAAGTGGGTGGCAAAGCGCTGCTCGCGGCCGATCACAGCGATTTGCTTTCCTATCTCGCGCACCGTGTTGCGGGTAAAGCGAGGGCCACGAGCACGAGCCGCTTGTTGTCGAGCCTGAAGCGCTTTTATCAATATGAATTGCGGCAGGGCAAGATCCCCGCCGATCCCACCCTCAACATCGATTCACCCAGGCTGCCGCGCGGCCTGCCGAAGACGCTGACCGAGCAGGACGTCGAAAGGCTGCTGGCTGCGCCGGACGTCGCCGATCCGCGCGGCCTGCGCGACCGCACGATGCTCGAAACCTTGTATGCGAGCGGCCTGCGCGTCTCTGAACTGGTGACGCTCAAAGTGACACAGGTCAGCCAGGATATGGGCGTGGTGCGCATCATGGGTAAAGGCGCTAAAGAGCGACTCGTGCCGCTGGGGGAGGAGGCGCTGACCTGGATCACGCGTTACCTGAAGGAAGCCAGGCCGAGGATACTGGACAGGCGCGCGGCCGACGCCATGTTCGTGACGAGTCGCGGCGGCGCGATGACGCGCCAATCGTTCTGGCATCTATTGAAGCGGTATTCGACGCAGGCCGGGCTCACCAAACAGATTTCCCCGCACACGCTGCGCCACGCGTTCGCGACTCATCTCCTGAATCACGGCGCCGACCTGCGGGTCGTGCAATTACTGCTGGGGCATTCCGATATCTCGACGACGCAGATTTACACGCACGTCGCGCGCGAAAGATTGAAGCAGTTGCATGCGAAGCATCATCCGCGGGGGTGAGGGGTGTCAAAAACATATTGAGTAACCGCCGATGGACGCTGATACACACCGATAAAATCAAGATTAATTGAACCGGCAATCGGGAGAGCAGAGCGTGGGGCCAAGCAAAGTGGAAGCTTGATGCATCCTCCTTACTAATATACACTTAAAGTAAGGTAACCGGAGATCATCATGTTCGTCAAAATCACCGCCAAGCGTCAGGTCACATTTCCCGCCCGCGTTCTGGATGCGCTCGGCGTAAAGCCGGGTGACCGGCTCGAACTCGAAAAAAGCCCCGACGGTTTCGTCTTGCGCGCGCGTATCGTCGACCAAACACGCCTTGCGCCGCTGCGGGGCAAACTGCGCCGGGGCAAAGGCGCATTTAACCTCGAAGTCTTTCGTAGCAAAGCCCATGACCGCGCGCTTCGGGATTGATACATCGATCCTCGTCCGCCTTGCGACCGGGGACCCGGAGGACAGCTTCGAAAACTGCGTTCGCAAACTGACTTCGCTCATCGAACGCGACGATGCCGAAGTGTTCGCCTCGAACCAGGTCATCGGCGAGACCTACATCGCTATTCAGCATCACTATGGCGTATCCAAACCTGACGCCCGCGCCGCCCTGGTCAGCGTGCTGAGTAGCGGCTTGGTCGCGCCGCTTAACGGCCCCGGCGTGTTCGCTGCATTGGAGGCCGCGACCGGTTGCGGCCTTCTCGACCGTCTCATCGCAGGCGATTATCGCCGTGCCGAACTAATTACCCTGACGCTCGACCGCAAAATGGCCGCGCTCCCGCAAACACGCCACCTGTAGCGGGGCGGAATCACGTCGTGATCGTTTCTGTTTTTCCCCGGGGGCAGTCCGGGAACCGGTTATTTTATGCTTCCCGCGCTGCGTGATCATCTGTTTGACCGGATGCGCGAGCGCAAGATCACCGCGAAGATCTTTACCAGCTCAGCTCATTGAGGCTATAAAGTAAAGGCCTGTAGTGGTCAAGTTTTTTCGGACACATCGATAGGTTGTTTAGCTGCCGATTTGAGTTCATAGGCATTGGGCGGCAGATAACCCAGTGTCGAGTGCAAGCGTACGGCGTTGTAGAAGCCGACGATGTAGTCGGCGATATC
>JANYCE010000424.1 GCA_025360445.1 Betaproteobacteria bacterium | reverse complement strand
ATTCCACCGGAGGTTTACCGCATAGCCCGGCACCGGCTGCCCGCGACCACTGTTGCGGTAAACCTCCGGTGGAATTACCCCAGACCGCGCGCTACTGTAGATGGTGATCGCGTCGCCACTGGTTTCACTTTCGCCGGCCGTTGCGTCAATACTTGCGGCGAGAATTAAGGCAAGCGAACAGGCACCGCAATGCAATTTTTTGTTCATGTGATACTCCATAGGTTGAATGAATAGACGATCAGCGCCTGGACTTTAACGATGGAGGGGCGTTAAAGGGGTTAGTTCCGGCGCAGCTTCATCCAGCAGCTTAAAAAAAGGGGGGGGCTTATTATGCCGCGGTAACAAACGCATATCCGTGCGTGCTAATCACTTTAACGAACCTCCCAAAGCGCCGAAAGCCCTTGATTAAAATTCTTAAAATCTATAACCTAATCAATCCCATGCCAGCTATTCGAGGCGTATTTTTAATTGTTGACAGAGGTTAGCGATGAGCATCGATGAAACCAATTCGAAAGATAAACTGGTGCAGGATTTTCGTGCGGTTGTAGCGGATGCCGAAGAATTGTTACGAGCAACCGCGAGTCAGGCGGGCGAGAAAGTTGCCGCGGCCCGCGAGCGGATTCAGGACAGCCTTCACAATGCGAAAGTAAAACTGGCCGAAGCGGAAGACGTCATTGTTCAGCGCAGCAAGCAGGCAGCACGGGCAACCGACGACTTTGTGCGTGAAAGTCCATGGCAAGCAGTCGGCGCTGCAGCAGGGGTTGGGCTTTTGATCGGGCTTTTGATCGGCCGCCGTTAATCGAATGGCCAGCGCAGATTCCGCCGCCGGTGCCCGCGTCGACGGGCTTTTGACTTCGCTTAAGAAGTTTGTTGCCACTTTGGTGGCCGTTGCTGAAACGCGCCTTCAACTTCTTACCGGCGAAGTGCATGCCGAAAGTCGACGCCTGACTCATTTGGTGGCGCTCGGAGCGGTCGCCGCCTTCTTTCTCGCTGGCGGCATTTTATTGCTGACCTTACTGGTGATCGTCGTATTCTGGGACAGCCACCGCTTGTTGGCGATCGGCGCACTCACTCTTTTGTATTTCGCTATTGGCGCCGGGCTTGCGGCGGCGACCCGTTGCAGTGCAGCCGCCGGTTCGCACTTGTTCAAGGCAAGCTTAAGCGAACTGCGGAAAGACCGCGACAGATTAGTAGTGTGAAGTCCGTAAAATCACTCGTGGCCCTGCGCAGGCAGGAACACCTGGTTGCTTTGTGCGCGTCGCAACGGGATGAGCTTGGCGCCGTGATGGGGCAATTAGAAGGCCCTTTGAGAGTTGCCGATCGCGGTATTTCTATCGTTCGCTACCTGCGCGAGCGGCCTCTTGCGATCGTGGCGGTAGCCGCCCTGGTGACCGCCGGCCGGAGCCATGGCTTGTGGAAATGGGCGCAACGAGGTTTCGTTGCATGGCGCGCGTATCGCGCATTCGGTAAATAAAAAAACTGCAGAGCGGCATGAAAGAACCGTCGCGCTTTGCCCGCTTTTGCAGCGCCAGCATCATTTCGTACCGCTTGGTTTGGGACCTGACTGAGCGTGAGAAGAAGCATCTGCTCCGTGAGATTTCGGAGGTCAAAGGACTGATGCCACTGTTGATGAAGACCCGCAATAAGCAACTTTGGACAACCGAGGATAAGTTGGAATTGAGAGTCCACCTGCGGCGCCTTTCGAATTTAAGCCCTTATCTGCTCGTGCTCGCATTACCCGGGTCATTTCTGATCTTGCCCGCTCTCGCATGGTGGCTTGATCGCCGGCGGACTCGTCAGACCCCGGCCGCACCGTCGGCCTAGCCAGCCTTTAACCCTGTCAACACCCACAAAAGATGATGCTAGAGCCGACTTTAAAGCCTCTCGGAAGCGGTGCTGAATTTAAGCCGCAGTTACTCGAGATGTTGCAACGCAGTGAGTTTTTTGGTGGCCTCCCAATAGTCGAAATGGAAGCGCTCGCGCAATGCGTGCAGGCTTACAGCGTCGAGGCAAGCACTGTGATATTCCGAGAGGGAGACCGCGGAGGGTTCATGTGTCTCGTGCTGGAGGGCGGCGCGGAAAGTTTTAAGCAGGACCACAAGTTCGGCAGCAAGCGCGTTGGCGCAATCGAGCCTGGTAAAACGGTTGGCGAAATGGCGCTGGTTGACGGCGAGCAGCGTTCAGCAACTTGCATTTGTCCGCAGCCGTCGAACTTGTGCTGCGCACCCGCGAGCGATTTGTGCGCATGATCCGCGAGAATCCTGCGTTGAGCGTCAATATCCTTCTCAAGATTATGACCATGATGTGCAGGGGTTTGCGCCAGACGAGTGGTCAGTTGGTCGACTACCTGCAAGACTAGGACAAGGTAACCATGTGGTACATGATCGCCCTCGTCTGGATCGTAATCATGGTGGCGATCGTATCCACGTACACCCGTAAACAACGACGGCGCAAGACCGAACGCGCGCAGCATCTGGAAAAAATGCTGGGTGAACTTAAGGCTAATGCAAAGTTAGCGGGGCCCGCACTCGAAATGCCCGAGAATCCAGCCGCCGCGGTTCCGCGACTCAGCAGGAAGCCGCGCTTGCTTCCGCAGTCCACCGCGCTGCTTTACTATATTTTCCGGACGGGATTGCCTGGCCACGAAATTTTCGCCGGGGTCGCGCTCGACGACATGCTGGACGTTGCTGCGAACGCGTCACCGGGCCAGCGGGAGCTCGTACTGCACAGACTTTCTCAACAACGGCTGGATCTTGTCGTATGCACCAAACAACTGGAAATCGTCGCCGCAGTTGTAGTTAGCAATGCCGCAACTGCGCCCGCCGCAGCCGACAGCGAACAATTCGTGGGTGAATGTCTGCAGTCCGCGGGCATCCGCGTGGTGAAAATAAATACTGCAGCGCTGCCGCGCCATCATCAGGTCCATGCGTTGGTTTACGGCTGAGCGGCGCGGCGTACTTTTCGCGTGAAAAAGCGATCGCAGCGCCTGCGACTTTAATGCGACCACGCTATGACAGTCCCGCATTGCAGGCCATGACGATCGCATGAAACAAACGTGGGACATATTTTGTTCGGTCGTCGATAACTATGGGGACATCGGCGTGTGCTGGCGCCTGGCGCGGCAGCTGAGTCGCGAATTAGATCAATCAGTAAGGTTGTGGGTCGATGATCTAGCTAGCTTTCACCGGTTGTGTCCCGCAGTGAACGAAAAACTCGATCGTCAGTCAATCGAATCAGTTGATATTCGGCATTGGCAGTCGCCGTTTCCGTTAATTGAACCAGCGTCGATCGTCATAGAAGGCTTCGGCGTAAAGCTGCCTGCGAATTACATCGCGGCGATGGCCACGGCGCCTCTGCGTCCGGTATGGGTAAATCTTGAACACATCAGCGCAGAAACATGGGTGGATAGCTGTCACGGGCTGCCGTCCCCGCATCCGATGCTGCCGCTCACCAAGTATTTTTTCTTCCCGGGATTCACGCCGGCGACAGGCGGACTGCTTATCGAGCGCGCGCTTGAGCAAACGCGCGACAAGTTCCAATCCGATGAACACGCGCGTAAAAGTTTCTTTCAGACGCTCCGCATTGCGGCGCAAAGCAAAGATACCGTGTACACATCGCTATTTAGTTACGAAAATGCAGCGCTGCGTGCGCTAGTCGAGGCCTGGTCGTCGGGCGAGCGCGCTATCCACTGCAGCGTCCCGGAGAGTGGCGCCGTAATCCCGGGCCTCTCGAAGGTCCTCGGTATCGAACTGCGGCCGGGGATGCCGGTTGTGCGTGGACGTCTAACGATTTCAGCGATACCTTTTTTGGACGTCGATCAGTACGACCGCTTGCTGTGGGTTTGCGACATTAATTTTGTGCGCGGTGAGGATTCATTCGTGCGCGCTCAGTTGGCGGCGCGGCCTCTCGTTTGGCAGGCTTACGTCCAATCGGATGCGGCGCACTTGACAAAGCAGGCTGCATTTCTTGACAGGTATGTGAAACAGGCAGATGCCACGACGGCCCAGGCACTGCGCGCTATTCATTCGGCGTGGAACAAGCAGTCCCAAGATATCGGACACTGCTGGGACGCGCTGATGAAGGCGAGGGCGCCAGCCACTGCGCATGCGCGCCGATGGGCAGCAGAAATCGCAGACAGCGGCAACCTGGTGAACAGGCTGGCCGAATTCTGTCAGGATCGGCTAAAATGATCGGCTTTTAGCTTATTGCGGCGGGTAAATTATGAAAATCGCACAGGAACTCAAGGCCGGCAACGTGATCATGCTCGGCAAGGATCCGATGGTCGTGCAAAAAACGGAGTTTTCTAAATCCGGCCGCAATGCGTCTGTGGTCAAAATGAAAATGCGTAACCTGCTGACCGGCGCGCCGACTGAGAGCGTATATCGTGCCGACGACAAGTTCGACGTAGTTGTGCTCGAGCGCAAGGAAGTAACGTTTTCATACTACGCGGATCCGATGTATGTATTCATGGACAGTGAATACAACCAGCACGAAATCGAGAAGGACAATATGGGCGACGCGCTCAATTATCTCGATGAAGGGATGCCGTGCGAGGTCGTGTTCTACAACGAGAAACCGATTTCGATCATCATTCCGCAGTCGCTCGATCGCGAAATCGAGTACACGGAGCCGGCGATTCGCGGCGATACCTCAGGCAAGGTGCTCAAGCCCGCAAAATTAAAAACCGGTTTTATGGTGCAAGTCCCGTTGTTTTGCGCGACCGGCGACAAGATTGAGATCGATACGCGCACCGGCGAATACCGGCGCCGGGTTTAATCGGTGGCTGGAATTAGCAAAAACGCCACCTCGCAGGTGGCGTTTTTATTTGGCGGGATGATGGCCGTGGTCGGGCGCGTCATAATATTCACTGCTGTAGTCGGAGCCTTGGTCGCGGGCTGCGCGAAGCTGCCCGACCTTGGGACCACTCCAATAAAGGCGCCGACCCTCGCGGCATTGCAGGGTCATCTGTTGAGTCACACAGCCAACGTCGATCAGTTCAGGCAACGGGGTCCCTTTGCAGTCACTGCGGATACCAACCACGAGATCCGCTTGTCAGCCACCGAGCGCATCGATACGGACCTGTTTTTAGCGTCGCCAGCCGAAAAAGCGCCGTTGGTAATCTTTTTGCATGGATATGCGAGCACTAAGGAATCGCACACGTATCAGGCGATGCACGTGGCCTCGTGGGGAATGCACGGCCTCGCTATTCAGTTGCCTAACAAGGGGCCCTGGAACAACAATGGCAAAACCCTCGCCAAAATCGTCAATTTGATATACCGCTCACCTGAAGTCGTAGACAGTCGCGTTGACGTGAACAAGATCATTCTGGTCGGCCACTCGTTCGGCGGGACTTCTGTCGCGATCGCACTCGCTGAAGGCGCACGTGCCGCCGGCGCTATCCTGCTCGATCCGGCTGGCGTGGGCAGGGACTTACCAAGTTTTCTACGAAAAATAAATTCACCGGTGATACTACTGGGCGCGGATGAAAATGTTTCCGCGGCACGCAATCGAGAATATTTTTACCGGTTCATTCCGGGCAAGGTTGCCGAAGTTTCAATCAGAAATGCCGCTCACGAAGATGCGCAATATCCGTCACAATTCGCGCAGACCACGGAAGAAATGCAAATAAGCTTCGTAAGTGCGATGACTGCCGCTGCGATGAGTCTGTCGGCGACCGGTAAATTCGATTACGCATGGTCAAGCTTCAGTGGCGCCTTCGAGAACGGCAAAATGTTTAATGCAAAGACAAAGTAATCGGCAATATGAGAGAGATTTCGATGAGAAATTTAACCGGCGCTCCTCCGGCAAAGGGCACGCGCATCGTCCTTTTATTGATAGCGCAAGTTTTAGCAATAGGGGCTTCGCACGCGCAAGCGCCGGCGAACTTGAACTTCAAGTCGGAGGTGTCCAAGCAGGAGCGCATTTATCGCAGTGAAGGCGATAGCGTGCCAGCCGGATACACAGTCGACCGGACGCTTGCCAATTATGTTGACGCGCTCTCGACCGGGTTTGACCAGGCGCTGGCTGCACTCGGGCCCGCCGACCGGTGGCTCGATATCGGCGCGGGCAAGGGTCAGGCCATACTCGATTATTACGCTATCAGTTACGATCTTTCGTATCCACAGGGGCGCGAGCGGCGGGGGCGCAAGGCCAATGCCGTTGCCATGTCGATCGAAGATCGCCGCACTGCCGACTGGAGTTTTAGCGCGGCATCCGCGGGCCCCAATCAACTGCAATATTTGTTTAACCGGCGCTTGCGCGAGTATGCGGTGGCAGAGTTAGGGCAGTTTCAGATCATTACCGATGTCATCGGCGGGTTCTCATATACGGCCGATCTGACATTATTCATGGAAAAAGTCACCAGCTTCCTGACGACGGGGGGCAGCTTTTATTCGATCCTGCAAGACGTGCGAGCCGAGGCCGCGGGTAATCAACCTTACTATAAGGACGCGCCGTTTTTGACTGAAATCGCAAATGAAGCGGGCGGCGAAGTGCAGATTTGCTCGTGGCTTAAAAGTATCAGCTGTGTGCAGGTAACGTGCGAGTTAAAAAAAGGCTGGCGGCCCCCTCTGGAAGCTTTTCATGTGCAAAAGGTTTGCAATGAGGTCAAAGTTCCTGCTTTGACTTTAGCCCATTACGAAGCCGGCACGCCGCCGGAGCGGAGATTTGTGTTGAAGAATTAAGTGCGCAACGGGCAATGAGATCGGGCGCGTTGCTCCCGGCAGGCAAGACATCATCCTATCCGTGACACACATGAGGGTTAAATAAAAAAGCCACCCGCAAGGGTGGCCTTTTTATTTTGGTGGTGTGCTGGCAACCGGCGACAAACCGGGCATGAATTGCGGAAGCAGGCGAATGTGGGTTCGTTCGTGCTGGGGTTGAAGTTACAGCCGTCACAGGAGGAGCGCGCTTTTTTACGCCTTCGCCTGTTCCCACGTCAATTCAGGCCATCTCCCTCGGGGAACTGACGCAGATGAATATTTTGACCATACGGGGGTTGATTGCGCCGCCACACACCGGAATATTTTTACGAGGGGTTCAAGACTTCGGGAATATCTCGCGGACCGTGCAAGATGCGAATGATGATGACCTGCTCATTCGTGGACTCAAAGAAGATGACGTATTTGCCATGCACACATGAGCGCAAGTGATCTGACAGTTCGGGCCGCCGCCGATAGCCCACAGGGTTGCGGCAAATGTTTTCGCAATGCGCCCGCAATTCAGATACAAAACTTCGGGCGCGATGCGGGTTGTCTTGTGCAATGTAGTCGCAGATCTCCTCAAGATCTTGCGTCGCCAAGGGCGTGATCAGCAACTGCATCAGCGAGCTTGGCGAGTGGCCTGATGTGCGTATTTGGCTTGTAGCCGATCAAACACCGATTCCGCTGCAAGTGCTGCGCCGCTGGCCTTGCCTGCAGCGATATCAGCTCGCAGCGCTTGGAGTTGAATCGCCTGCTGCCGCTCGGTGTCTTCTAGCAATCGCAGTCCGGCTCGAACGACTTCGCTCACATTGTTATAGCGACCACTCTCAACTTGGTCGCGGATGAAGGTCTCAAAATGAGGGCTCAGGGCTACGCTAGTGGGCATGGCGTTCTCCTAACAGTTAATAACTATTATTATTTGCCGGCTAACAAGCCTTGTCAAGATTGACCTGATGCCGACACCTGATCGCCGCCTGGAGCTTGTGGCGGGTTTTGGCAAAGATCACGTAATCGTCCATGAAGCGCTGGTAGCGGATCCAGCCCTTCTTGCAAAGAAGCGCCATCTCCTGATCCAGCGGCGTGATGCTTCTCGCACCCGCTGCCCGCAAACCCGCATGAATGCTGGATAGGGTGTCGCGAGCGTCGCATCGTGGGAGGCGAGATTTTCGGTCAGATTTACCCAAATACCTCTCTCTGTTATCAGTAGGGACGCGAGCGTTCGCGACACCCTATCCAGCATTCATGCGGGTTTGCGGGCAGCGGGTGCGAGAAGCATCACGCCGCTGGATCAGAAGATGGCGCTTCTTTGCAAGAAGGGCTGG
>JANYCE010000385.1 GCA_025360445.1 Betaproteobacteria bacterium | reverse complement strand
CCCCGTGCTAAGACACGGGGTCCAGGTGAATTAGGAAACCATTTTTGCCCTGGATTCCGGCCTGCGCCGGAAAGACGGAGTGAGGAACTCTTCAGTGTTACCCCGCGTTTTGGCTTAAGTAAGTGCCATTCAGGCCTGACCCTGAGGTTTTTCTTAATTGACGCGGATGTTGGCGTCGCGCACGAGCTCGCCGAAGCGCTCGCGCGCGCGTTGCTGGTGCGCCGCGAATTCTTCCGGCGACATCGGCGCGACCGCCTCGGCCTGCATGCTGGCGAGCATGGCGCGGGTTTCCGCCGTCTGCATGATGCGCGTGATCTCGCGGTTAAGGCGCGTGACGATTTCGCGTGGCGTGCTGGCCGGCGCGTAGACGCCGGACAACCAGACGAGATCCACGTTCGTCCCGGCTTCCGCCATGGTGGGCGTGTCGGGAAACAGCGCCGAGCGCGTGGCGCCCGGCACCGCGAGCAGGCGCACTTTGTCGGTCTTGAAATGCGGGATCGCCGCCCCGAGGTCGAACGTGAAGTCGATCTGGCCGCCGATCAGGTCGACGAGCACCTGCTGGGAGCCTTTGTACGGCACGTGGGTGACCTGAATGTTCGCCGCGCGCATCATCATTTCGGCGGCGACATGCTGCAGAGTACCGACGCCCGCGGAGCCGTAGTTGAGCTTGCCGGGATTCGCGCGCGCGTAGGCGACAAACTCGGCGAGGTTCTTCGTCGGCAAACCCGGACGCACGACAAAAAATATCGCCGCGCGCGCAGTCGGGGCGACCGGTTGCAGGTCTTTTGCCACATCGACGGCCATTTTGTAGAGGTGCGGGTTGATGAGGAGGGTGCCGTCGGACGAATGCAGCAACGTGTAGCCGTCCGGCGCGGACCTCGCGACCGCCTCGAGGCCGATGTTGCCGCCCACGCCGACGCGGTTTTCGACCACGACCTGCTGGCCGAGCGTCTCGCTGAGCGGAGACGCCATGGAGCGGGCAATCACGTCCGTGGACCCGCCCGCGGCGAAGTTAACGATCAGTTTGACCGGTTTCACGGGCCAAGCCTGCGCGCAGGCGAGCGATGCGAACGCGAAGGGTGCGGCAATCAGACAACGGGCGAGCGGGTGCATGAGTTCTCCCTGACCAGCAAAGGGAAACTATAGGCGTCCCGCGCGCGGCGCGCAACGTCGCGGTGGAACGGGTCGTTATGCGGAAAGCATCGAGGGCAGGCCTTTACTTTATAGTAAGCAATGAGTTGTTTTAAAGGCCTGCGTGGCTCGCCTCTCTCAATTTCAGTCTGAATCTGCGACACTCGCGCAGCGGAGATTCCCGCGGGCTTGGCGACCACGCTCAGGGGGTGGTTAGCCGCCCGGCGCAATAGATACACCACCGCCTTGTAGGCTTCCGTGGGCTCTATTCAGTAGAAAACGGGGTCAGGATTGGCTAATTGCATAAAGGTGTTTGTCGAGGGCTTTGGCGAAAGTGGCGGACTTTCGCGAGCGTCTCTTCGAGACGGGAGAGAGTATGGCTGAGGGTGGAGATATCGCGCGCGAACGTTTGGGCGAGGATGGCCACGTGACCGCCGATTCCCATTCGAACTCGTTCGCGAGGCCAAGAGAAACGCCATGCTTGGTTAGATTGGCCTTATCTTTGAGCGGGTCGAACGTGATTGTCACGTTAATTATTGTATATACAAATATACTTCATTGCATGTACTGCGCGCAATTCAATGTCCGCAAGTTCTGCCGGTTAGTCTATGAAGTAAAGCGTTGACCTTAATATTTGGAGCTGCCGCGCTCGATGAAGAAGGGAACAACGATCAGCGAGGCACTGGTCAGCGCCTCTGTGCTCAGGCGCGCGCGCCCCGCTCGATGACGACACCGAGCTTTTTAACATTGCGCAGCGGGGCCAGCTTTGCGATCGTTACCTTGATCCACGGCGATTTAAATTCGCGCATGATGGTATCGGCGATCGCTTCACCGGCTTTTTCGAGCAGCAGAAAATGTTCCTCCTTAAAAAGCTGCTCGATGCGCCCGACGACACGACTGTAGTCAATGGTGTCGCCTATCTTGCCGCTCTTTGTCGCATGCTCGCCGCTAAGTCCCACCTCAATATCGAGCTGAATCGTTTGCGGGACGGTTTTTTCCCAATCGTAGATGCCGATCAGCGTTTCAATCTTGAGTTCGGCTACG
>JANYCE010000355.1 GCA_025360445.1 Betaproteobacteria bacterium | reverse complement strand
GTCGAGCCGACGTAGTCAGACAGCTTGCACACTTCGAAATTGCATTCGGGATGAGCAATCACCATGCCTTCGGGATACTTGGCGCGAAAATTCAGCACATGCTGCACCTGAAACATCTGATGCACCGAGCAATGGCCCTTCCACAACAACACTTTCGCTTTGCGAATCTGCTCGGGGGTCAAGCCGCCCAGCGGCTCGTCGAAATCCCACACCAGCATTTCGTCGGGCGGAATGTCGATCATATAGCCGCTCCACCGGCCAAGATGCTGGTCGGGAAAGAACAAAACTTTTTCGCGGCGCGCGAACGACCATTCGAGCACTTGTTTGGCGTTGGTGGAGGTGCATACGATGCCGCCGTGCTCGCCGCAGAACGATTTTAAATCGGCGGCCGAATTGATATAAGTGACCGGCGTGACTTTCTCATCCGGATCGAGTACGTCGGCGAGTTCGCGCCACGCGCGTTCGACCTTGGCGAGGTTCGCCATGTCCGCCATCGAACAGCCGGCGTTCATGTCGGGCAGAATCGCGGCTTGAGTCGGCTTCGAGAGGATGTCGGCGACTTCGGCCATAAAATGCACGCCGCAAAACACAATGTAATCGGCGTCCGTCTGGCTGGCGAGCCGTGACAACTGCAAAGAATCGCCCGTCAGGTCCGCATGCTTGTAGACATCGGCGCGCTGATAATGATGGCCGAGCACAATCGCGCGCCTGCCCAGCGCTGCCTTGGCCGCAACGATACGGCTGTTGCAGTCGTCATCCTGCAATGGTTTAAAACGGTCGAATGCAATTGTGGCTACTTGCATGACTAAATGTCCCGGTGAAAACCGAAGGGGTTAGAACATTACCATAGTATGACAAAAAATCCAGCGTTCGATTCCCCTGCGCGCCGCGGATATTTTCGCGGTGCCGCGAGAAGACTACTACTCACGGATAATTATTCCGGCGCGGCAAATCACGTATCGCGTCGGCGTTGCTCCATGAGAACACTTTGTCCGACGCGTCGCGCCATGGCAACCACTTTAATTGCAAGTGCTCGCGCGGCGCCAGCGTCACCGGCACTCGGCCGGACAATCTCAAGCCAAACACATGCTCGGTGTTGTGTGTGATGCCAGGAGCATAGCGTCCGCGCCAGCGCGAATAAATTTCGTAGCGGTTTTCTCTCCGCCAGTCGACCAGTTCGAAACTGTCCGCATCGAGGGCTGTCTCCTCATATACTTCGCGCCGCGCCGTCTGGCGCAATGTCTCGCCTGCATCCTGGCTGCCAGTGACCGACTGCCAGAAACCAGGCCGGTCGGCACGCTCGAGCAGCAGCACCTGCAAATCCACCGTGTAGATCACAACCAGCACGGACACCGGAAACTTGTACTGCTCAGCCACTATTCGGTAACGTTTGAAGAGTCCGGGCGCCGCGCGTATCTTTATCGAGCAACGCCAAAAATATCTTGTGTTTCGCCGCCCAATAAACGCAGGCGCTGGCTAATATTTCAAGTGCAATGGCGAATTCGTGCGGTGAACTCCCGGCGAATGTTCCGCCATGGCGCAACTCGACAACGCAACCGCGCGCGGGTTGGCCGGCAAAATCTTCGAGGCTGTCGGCAAGCGCGTCCCAGTTGTGGCCGAAGGTCGGTGGCAGGCTGAAAACTTTTTGGCAACTGACAAGCAGCTGCGACTTGGTGGAAACACCGGCCAGATCGAGCTCGAACCAGACCAGCCCCCCACCTTGCGCGCTAAGTTTGAGCCGGGCCACTTCGACCGGCGCGGCGTAAACGCCCGAATGCGCAGGGGTGAGCGGAAAATTGTTGGGCGCTTTCATTCGCGGATACGTCGGAAGCTGCGGTAGTGGTCGTCGCTGAAATAATACTCTGCCTCTGCGCCCGCTACGATGCGCCGCGCGCCGCGGTGCTTTACGTTCGGCGTAGGCACGGTGTACTCGTGGTAATAGCCGCGCTGGCGTGACGGCAGCAGGCGTTCATAGTTGCCGAACACGACGCCGTCGCGTTCGTATGCAAACGGTCCGCCGCGTTTAATCGCCTGCAGCGTTTGCTGCGCCTCGCGCGGCAGGTTGGCATATAAAATTTCATGGCCCGCGTCTGCCGGGCGCTCGCGCGCGAACGCGCCGCTCGTCGCCGATACAAAGGCTGCAATCACCAGCGCAACAAAGAGCGCTGCGAGACGGCGCCAGGGTCTGCGCGTCATGGCATCGACCTTACGGAGTCGGCTGGCGCAGCCTGATGTGC
>JANYCE010000296.1 GCA_025360445.1 Betaproteobacteria bacterium | reverse complement strand
CGGCATCGGCAACATCAGCGCCAATGTCACGATGAAAATTGTCTCGCACGCAGTGCAGCGCGGCGTGAAACTGATTCCCGGCGTGAAGAACATCATCGCCGTCGCATCGGGCAAGGGCGGCGTCGGCAAGAGCACGACGGCCGTTAATCTTGCGCTGGCGTTGGCCGCCGAGGGGGTGAGTGTCGGCATGCTCGACGCCGACATCTACGGGCCGTCGCAGCCGACGATGCTGGGTATCACCGGGCGCCCGGAGTCCAAGGATGGCAAGCGGCTGGAACCAATGGAAGGGCACGGCATCCAGGCGATGTCGATCGGTTTTCTGATCGATGTCGAGACCCCGATGGTCTGGCGCGGACCGATGGTGACGCAAGCGCTTGAGCAATTGCTGAACGAAACCAACTGGCGCGACATCGACTACCTCGTTGTTGATCTGCCGCCTGGTACTGGTGACATACAGTTAACGCTGGCCCAGCGCGTGCCCGTTACCGGCGCGGTCATCGTGACTACGCCGCAAGACATCGCGTTGATGGACGCACGCAAAGGCCTCAAGATGTTCGAGAAGGTGAACATCCCCATTTTGGGCGTGGTTGAGAACATGAGCCTCCACATCTGCTCGAAGTGCGGCCATGAGGAGAATATTTTCGGCAGCGGGGGGGGCGATCGCATGAGCAAGGATTACGGCATCGATCTGCTGGGTTCGCTGCCCCTCGACATCAGCATTCGCGAGCATGCGGATTCGGGTAAGCCCACGGTGGTCGCCGATCCCGACGGCCGCGTCGCCGCAATTTATCGCGAGATAGCGCGTAAAGTCGCGATCAAGATTGCTGAAAAACAACAGGATCACTCCGCGGCATTTCCAAAAATCGTCGTGCAAAACACTTGATGGCGGGAAGACAAAGGAAGGTGGAGGATCGAGGTTCAGTCCGCCACCAAATTGCGGCGGCCGCTTTCAAGCCGTTTATACCAGCCGTTTATAATTCCTCGCCTGAACCGACCTCAATGCTGATCACTCAATTCCCAGATCCTGCTTCATGAGTATCAAATCCGACCGCTGGATACGCCGCATGGCACTTGAACACGCGATGATCTCGCCGTTCGAGCCCAATCAGGTCAAGATGGTCAACGGTCAACGTATCGTATCCTATGGCACCTCGAGCTACGGCTACGATATTCGCTGCTCCGATGAGTTCAAGCTCTTCACCAACATCAACAGCACAATCGTCGATCCGAAAAATTTTGACGACAGATCCTTCGTCGACATTCAGGCGGACTCGTGCGTTATTCCGCCAAATTCATTTGCGCTTGCACGGACGGTTGAGTTTTTCCGAATTCCGCGCAACGTGCTGACCATCTGCCTCGGCAAATCGACTTACGCGCGCTGCGGCATCATCGTCAACGTGACCCCGTTTGAGCCCGAGTGGGAGGGTTATGTGACGCTAGAATTTTCCAATACCACGCCGCTGCCCGCGAAAATTTACGCGAACGAAGGCGTTGCGCAGGTTGTGTTCTTTGAATGCGACCCCGATGACGTGTGTGAGACGTCGTATAAGGATCGCGGCGGAAAATACCAGGGCCAGCAGGGCGTTACGCTGCCCAAGATATAGATGCGCGGGCGCGTGAAAGCCTTACTTTCCACCGTTGCCGCCGGCTAATGCGCCGCGTGGTTGTCGCCAGAGCCACCGCAAGGAGCAGGGCATGAAATTTCATTTTCCGGTCATCGTTATCGACGAGGACTATCGCTCTGAAAACGCGAGCGGACTGGGTATCCGCGCGCTCGCCAAGGCGATCGAAGACGAAGGCGTCGAAGTCATCGGCGTCACAACGTACAGCGACTTGTCGCAGTTCGCGCAGCAGCAATCGCGCGCGTCCGCCTTTATCCTGTCGATCGACGACGAGGAGTTCACGCCGGGACCGGAGATCGACCAGGCCGTTTTAAACCTGCGCGCGTTCATCGAGGAAATCCGTTTCCGCAATTCGGACATCCCGATTTACCTGTACGGTGAAACCAAGACGTCGCGCCACATTCCGAATGACATCCTGCGCGAACTGCACGGTTTTATTCACATGTTCGAAGACACGCCGAAATTCGTCGCGCGCCATATCATCCGCGAGACGCGAAGTTATCTCGACGGGCTCGCCCCGCCGTTTTTCCGCGCGCTGACCAATTACGCGCAGGACGGCTCGTACTCGTGGCATTGTCCCGGCCATTCGGGCGGTGTGGCCTTCCTGAAGAGCCCCGTCGGCCAGATGTTCCACCAGTTTTTTGGCGAGAACATGCTGCGCGCCGACGTGTGCAATGCGGTCGATGAACTGGGGCAGTTGCTTGATCACTCGGGCCCGGTGGCGGCCTCGGAGCGCAACGCAGCGCGCATCTTCAACTGCGACCATTTGTATTTCGTTACCAACGGCACGTCGACTTCCAACAAGATGGTATGGCACTCGACGGTGGCGCCCGGCGACGTTGTGATCGTCGACCGCAATTGCCATGTGTCGATCCTGCACGCGATCACGATGACCGGGGCGGTGCCGGTGTTCCTGATGCCGACGCGCAATAATTTCGGCATCATCGGGCCTATCCCGCTCGAGGAATTTCGCTGGGAAAATATCGAGAAAAAGATCCAGGCCAATCCGTTTGCGCGCGAAGTTGGGGCCAAGCCGCGCGTGCTGACACTCACGCAAAGCACTTACGACGGCATTGTTTACAACGTCGACACGATTAAGGAAATGCTCGACGGCAAGGTCGACACGCTGCATTTCGACGAGGCCTGGTTGCCGCACGCGACGTTTCACGATTATTACCGGGGCATGCACGCGATCGGCCAGAACCGGCCGCGCTGCAAAGAGTCGGTTATTTTCTCGACCCAATCGACGCACAAGATGCTGGCCGGCTTGTCGCAGGCTTCGCAAATTCTCGTGCAGGACAGCGACACTCGTAAGCTCGACCGCCACAGTTTTAACGAGGCGTATTTGATGCACACCTCAACTTCGCCGCAGTACGCGATCATCGCGTCGTGCGATGTGGCCGCCGCGATGATGGAGCCGCCGGGCGGCAACGCGCTGGTCGAGGAGTCGATACTCGAGGCGATCGATTTCCGCCGCGCGATGCGCAAAATCGACGAGGAGTTCGGCAAGGACTGGTGGTTCAAGGTGTGGGGGCCGGAGCACCTCGTGGATGAGGGCATCGGCGACCGCGATGACTGGATGCTGAAGGCGAACGAGCGCTGGCACGGCTTCGGCAATCTGGCGCCTAACTTCAACATGCTCGACCCGATCAAGGCGACGGTCATCACGCCGGGCCTTGATGTGTCCGGTGCATTTTCGAATCCCGGCATGCCGGCGTCGGTGGTCACCAAGTATCTGGCCGAGCACGGCATCATCGTGGAGAAGACCGGTCTTTATTCGTTCTTCATCATGTTCACGATCGGCATTACCAAGGGCCGCTGGAATTCACTCGTCACCGAACTGCAGCAGTTCAAGGACGACTATGACAACAACCGGCCGCTGTGGCGCATCCTGCCCGAGTTTGTCGGCAAATTTCCGCAGTATGAAAAAGTCGGCCTGCGTGATTTGTGCACACAGATTCACAGCGTCTATAGAACAAACGACATCGCGCGCCTTACTACGGAGATGTATTTGTCGAACATGGAGCCGGCCATGCGGCCGGCAGATGCATGGGCGCGTCTTGCGCACCGCGAGATTGACCGCGTAGAGATCGACCAACTGGAAGGCCGCATCACGAGCGTGCTGTTAACGCCGTACCCGCCGGGCATTCCCCTGCTCATTCCGGGGGAGCGCTTCAACGCGACGATCGTGCGCTATCTCAAGTTCGCGAAATCGTTCAACCAGAAGTTTCCGGGCTTCGACACGGACATTCACGGCCTCGTTGCCGATGAAACGAGCCGGCGGTCGCGCTACTACGTCGACTGCGTGTCGCTTAAGGCGGCGGGGCAATAAGGATTCCGACTGCCGTCAAGCGCCTCGCGTCACTCATCACTCATCACTCATCACTCAGTTCAAAACAACCGAAAAAGCACTGCAGGCGCCTCGTCTGCTCTGTCGGGATGCAGGCGCTTCGAGGTGGCGGGTACACCGTTTCAATCTGAGCTGATTACTTCCAGACTTTCTTAGCTTTCGCCATCCATTCCCGGGCTTGAGTCTCGGCCTCTTTAATCTGTTCGCTGCTCATGGCCGGCGTGATGCGCTTAAGATCTTCCGGTGCCGTGTCATCGCCCTGTTGCCCTGCCACCGCGAGCCAGTAGTAAGCCTGGCGTAAATCCCTGTCGACGCCTTTGCCTTCCGAATACATGCGGCCGAGGTCGGCTTGGGCCTGCACGTGACCGCGAACGGCGGCCTCTTTGCGCAGACGCGCCGATTCCGCGAAATTCTGCGGGATGCCATCGCCGACAAAATAAAGCGTGCTAAGGCTGTACTGTGCGCCGGGATCGCGTTGGATGGCGGCGAGGTTTAACCACTTTAAGGCGAGCGGCATATTTTTTGCGACACCGTAGCCGCGCGCATACATGAGGCCCAGCGATGTTTGCGCGCGTACGTCGCCTTGCTTGGCAAGTTTTTCATACCACTGTGCAGCGACTTTAAAATTCTGCTCAACGTCTTTGCCGAGGTAATACGCCTCGGCTAGCTGGCGGGTCGCGCTGTTGTCGCCTGCATCCGCGCGGAGTTTTAAATCGTTTAGCGGAAGATTGGTT
Organism: Betaproteobacteria bacterium; assembly: GCA_025360445.1. GTDB lineage: Bacteria > Pseudomonadota > Gammaproteobacteria > Burkholderiales > SG8-41 > PALSA-1004. The sequence continues at coordinate 581 of JANYCE010000296.1, read as the reverse complement.
TGCGCGGTCGCGATGCCGGCGACGAGTGCGAGAGCGGCGATAAAGAGCGTTAAACCTGCGCGTGCCGACCTCATGTCGCGCGATCGTAAACGGTCAGCTTGAAGCTATACCGGTTTTTTTCATCGGTAGCATGCGTTGTCACGTCACCCGCACGCCACTGCTGCATATCGAAGTCCGGCATGTAAGTATCACCCGCAATCTCGGCATCGACTTCCGTGAGATATATGCGGTCGGCGCGCGCCATTGAGGCGGCGTAAATCTGCGCGCCGCCAATCACGCAAATTTCATCGTCGTCGCCGCATGCTGTAATTGCGTCATCGAGCGTCGTCACTACGATTGCACCTTCGACACGATACTCAGGCTGCCGTGACACGATGACCGTCGTGCGGCCCGGCAACAGCCGTGCAATAGATTCCCAGGTGTTGCGGCCCATGATCATATGATGGCCCATGGTAATGGCCTTGAACATTTTTAATTCCGCGGGCAAATGCCAGGGTATGGTTCCATTCGCGCCGATCACGCGGTTTTTGGCCATCGCGACGATCAGCGAGAGGCGCGAACGATGCGGCGCCGATCCATCG
>JANYCE010000288.1 GCA_025360445.1 Betaproteobacteria bacterium | reverse complement strand
ACCGCCGACCACAGCGCGAGCGGTTCGACGCCGGCCTTCACACCCATCGTGAACACTTCTGCGAGCGCGGTCTGAATCGCATACCCAGCCATGTTATGCACGAGCTTCGCGACCGAGCCGGCGCCGATCGGTCCGATGTAAATGACCTGATCGCCAATCGCGTCGAGCGCGGGCTTGAACCGTTCGAACACGGCTTGGTCGCCGCCGATCAGCAGCGCGAGCTTGCCCGACTTGGCGCCGCCCGGTCCGCCGCTCACCGGTGCGTCGAGCAAAGGAATGTTCTTCGCGGCGAAGCGCGCGTGCAGTTTGCGTATGACGGTGGGCGAATTGGTCGAAAGATCGAACCATGCAGCGCCGGGTTGCATGCTGTCGATCAACTCGTCAGCGACGGCTTCCACTTCGCGCGGGCCGGGCAGCGACGTGAAGATAACTTCAGACGCGCGGGCCACGTCGCGCGCATTGTCGGCCCAGGTTGCGCCGCCTTTTACGTGCGGCGCCGCAGCGTCGCGCCGCAGGTCGGTCACCACAAGATTGAAGTTTGCCTTTTGCAGATTGAGCGCCATCGACGCGCCCATTGTTCCCAAGCCTATGAATCCGACGCGCATGATGATGACCTTTACTGAGAGTGTGTGATGCGATTGTCTGCCCCGTTGCCGTGCCGGCGGGAGAACCGCGTATTCGAACGGAGTTCCATTATATGATGGCTCCAGGAGGAACAACCGCACCATCTTGTCGACCGACGACGGGATGGGCGGCGCGACCACGTTTACGATGCTCTACACGACCAAAAAAATCCGCGACGAAAATCCACTCACGTACAAAGCGATCGTGCGCGCGCGTCAAGGACGCGATCGATTACATCAACCGCGACAAGCGCGGCGCAGGTTTACTTCGATTCGATCGGCGGCAAAGGCGAGACCATCGAAGAGCGTCATGACGACACTCAACGACCCGAAAAACGTCATCACGATGGCGCCGCAGAACACGTCTAAGGACGCGCTAGTTCATGCACGAGATCGGCTCGCTCAGAAACCGGCCCGCGTCGTGGAAAGATCTGTTTTTCCCGGAAGTCCACGACCGGCCGGGCAACTGATCCGGGCAGGGCCGCCGACGCGCGAGCCGGTGGTTGCAACAAACTCTTACGCATTCGTTGGGATAGTCCTCGGCCATGGGCGGTCTTATTGGCAAGGAGAATGCGACCATGAAACTTATTAAATGCACAGTGGTGGCGCTGGTGCTCGCGGCATTAAGCGGGTGCGTGGTGGTTCCCGCCGGTCCAGGGTATTACTCGGGCGGGCATGGATATCACCCCCATTACGACAGACGCTGGTATCGCTGATTTCCGGCGGCTCACGTCTGATCGGTCTGCGCGCGCCTCGCTGCGCGCACAGGCTGACCTGCCGCTGAATGTCGGCCGTCAGGATTCATTGACAGCTGTACTGAGGCGCGGTACCGCGGTGCTTGATCTGCTCGGTGGCAATGTGAATCTGTCGCGCGTTAAGGCGGATTGATGAGCCATTTAACTTATACCAAGCCTGAATTCAGCGCTGCGCTTCAAGCACCTCGGCCGCCCAGTCCCACATGTACGCTGAGCCAATGCTGATGTTGTCGACCTGGCAATGGTGGTAGCCGCCTTCCGCGCGTGTAAAAACTTTTAATTCTTTTCTCTGCGAACCGGCGGCAGCGAGCATTTTCTGCGCATGCTCGAACGGCGCCTGCTGATCGCCTTCGCCGTGCACCAGCAAATAAGGGCAGCGCATTTTTTGAATCACGCCGTCTAACTTGAAGCCCTCGAGCTTCTTGAACGCTTGTTCTTTGGTCTGCACGTCGAATACCCACAACAAATGCTGCCACGGCACGGACAGCGACAGGATTTCGCCGCGTTCGATGCGCGCGAGGCGCTGCTGCCACTTGGTGTGGTAATCCCACTCGGGGCCCCATGAAATGCAGCATGCGAAGCGGCCGTCCATCGACGCCGCGCGCGGCGCATAGTAGCCGCCGAGGCTCAAGGCCATGATACCGATTCTCTGTGGATCGAATTCGCGACGCGCGGCCAGGTAATCGTAGGCGGCGCCGGCGTGGCGCTCGGTTTCGTGATGCAGCGGCAAATTGCGAAAGCGGATCGCTTCGCCGTTGCCCGGTCCGTCGAGAATCAGGCATGAAACACCGCGCGCGGCGAGATCCGGAATGCCGCGGAAGTATTGAATTTCTTTGGTGACATCGAAGCCGTCAAGAAACAGCATGACCGGGCCCGGGCCGGTGCGTCCCGCTACCGGATCGGCATGCACGATGATGCCGGGCAGGCTCGTACCCTCATACGGTACTTCGACATGCTCAATGCGCGGCCGAGTAATCAGGCCGGCCGCTGTTTTAAACGCCTGCACGCCGCGCATGTACGCGGCCTGACTTTCTGCGGTTTTGGGTTGGGTGAAACGCTCGCCGACGTGATAGTAGTGCGCAGCGCGAAAGAGATAAGCCGCGGCGGTCAACGCATGGCCCTTGGCCGCTTCGGCATGGCCGATGGTTTCGATGCGCGCGGCTTCACCGGCCCATTCGTCAAACCATGCGATATCGTCCCCGTCGCGGTCTTTCAGGCGCAGCCCGATGCGATGCACTTCGTCGATTTCGGCGCCGCCCCATGGTGCGCCGCCAAGGGCGATCAGCACGCCGTGCGACCAGCGATAATTGCCCGGAAAGTAAGTGAATGCGAGTTCGCCGTCTGGCAAAGGTGAGGCTGGCATGCGTGGTCTCCTGTAGAAAATGTCAGCGGCACATCGACTGGCGATGGGCATAAGTGATGGTGATGGGCAATGAGTGATGAGTGATGAGTGATGAGTGATTAAGGCAAGAGCGAATCCACCCATTACCCATTCCCCATCGCCAACTAAAGCCTTGGTATGCCCGACTCGATGATGATCTTGCGAAATTTCGCGACGTCGTTTTTGACGATCTCGGCGAATTCCTCCGGCGTGTTGCCGACCACCTGCAGTCCGAGTTGCCGGAAACGCTCGCCGGTCTCGGCAGTTTGCAGCGCCCGCGCAATCGCGCGATACGCGGTGCGCACGGACGCGTCAGGCGTTTTTGCCGGCGCGAACAGCCCGTTCCAGAACTGAATATCGAAACCCTGCACACCTTGTTCGGCGAGCGTCAGCACGTCCGGCAGAACCGGCGAGCGTTGCACACTTGTAATACCGTAGGCCTTGAGCTTGCCTGATTGGATATGGGTCAGCGTCGCGAGCGGCGTCAATATCGACAGGTCCGCTTCGCCCGACAGCAGTGCCAATTCAGACGGCGCGCTGCCCTTGTAAGGGATGTTGGTCATTTTTAGCTGCAACTGCGACCACAGCGCATCGCCGGCCAATTCGCCAGTCGCGCCGGGAATCGCAACATTTAATTTTCCCGGCTGCTTTTTGGCGTGCGTGACGAGGTCATGGATCGAGACGCCGGGCAGGCGCGCGTTGGCGGCCACCACCATGCCGGTCGTCGAAAATTCGGTGACGGCCACAAAATCGCGCACCGGGTCATAAGAAAGTTTTGCATACAGCGTGGCGTTGACGGCGTGAGTACCGCTGTTGCCGACGGTAAATGTGTGACCATCGGGCGGCGACTTGGCGGCGATCTCCGTGGCGACGACGCCGTTATTGCTCGGCCGGTTGTCGACGATGATGGTTTGGCCGAATGCCGCAGTCAATGCCGGGACCAGCAGGCGAATCTGAATGTCGGACGGACCGCCCGGCGCGGACGCGACGAGTACGCGAATCGGCCGCGTCGAAGTGCTTTGCGCAAACGCGCTGCCGCTTTCAAATGCGAGCGCCGCCGCGACCATGCATAATGCGCGGGTCGCGGCAGTCATGTGAGAGCAATTTTTCACGCGCCAACTTTAACAGGCGCGCGGGTTGCCGCCTAGCACGCGCGCGGGTTGCCGCGTCATTGTTGACCAAGAAAGAACGAAAAGTCATGTTGCGATGCGCGAAAACGTTCGTCGCACTCATCACCTGGGCGACGCTCAGTGCATGCTCGCCACTCGGCTTTGTCAATGTAGTGACGCCGTCCGATACTTACGTCGCGAGTGAGAATATCGCGTACGGTTCAGGCGCGCGCCAGAAGATCGATGTTTACGCCCCGCGCCCAGGTGACGCCGGACTGTCGCCGGTCAACGGCTTGCCGGTCGTGGTGTTTTTCTACGGCGGCACGTGGACGAGCGGCGCGCGGGCCGATTATCGTTTCGTTGGCGAGGCGCTCGCAGCGCGCGGCATTGTGACCATCATCGCGGATTACCGCCTGTATCCGGAAGTTCGCTACCCGGACTTTCTGAATGACTGCGCGCAGGCGGTTGCGTGGGCTCTGCGGGAAGCGCCCAAGTATGGCGGGGACGCCAAGCGCCTCTTCGTTATGGGACACAGTTCCGGCGCCTACAATGCCGCGATGATTGCGCTCGATGCGCGCTGGCTGAAAGCTGCAGGCGTTGCGCCGTCTGCGTTGGCGGGATGGATCGGCCTTGCCGGTCCGTATGATTTTTTTCCGATGACCAACGTCGAAGCGCAACCGGTGTTTTTTCACCCGAATTATCCAGCTGATTCGCAGCCGATCGACTTTGCATCCAGGGCCTCGCCGCGCAGTTTTCTTGGTGCGCCGACCGGTGACAACGTCGTCAACCCCGAACGCAATACCCGCCAGCTCGCGGAGAAACTGCGCGCGGTGGGCGTACCGGTGACGGTTAAACTTTATCCCCATGCCGGGCACGCGACGCTGATCGGCGCATTCGCGCGTCCTTTGAGAGCGCTCTCGCCGGTGCTCGACGACGTTGTTGAATTCGTGCACGGCAACGGTGTTACGCGCTGACGTATGGACCGACTCAAAAAAATACTGAAATGGATCTATGGCGTGCTATTCACGCTTGCCGGTGCGAATCATTTTTTGAACACCGATTTTTACGTCGGCATCATGCCCTCGTATTTGCCGTGGCATCTTGCGCTCGTCTATGTCAGCGGCGCTGCTGAAATGGCGCTCGGTATTGCATTGCTGTTTCCCCGCATCGAGCGAGTCGCGGCGTGGGGCATGATCGCGCTCATTGTTGCCGTCACGCCGGCTAATGTGCATATGGCTTTGCATGCGGACTTGTTTCCGCAATACAGTGCTCTGGCGCTGTGGTTGCGCCTGCCGCTGCAGATTATTTTAATTGCATGGGCTTACTGGTACACGAAACCGCGCGATCAGTTGCCAAAGCGGACCGTTCATTCCTAAATAAATTAATCAAAT
>JANYCE010000241.1 GCA_025360445.1 Betaproteobacteria bacterium | reverse complement strand
ATCGAGCGGATGCCGTTGGCGAAATCCATTTTGACGGCTTCATTGACCGAAGTCTGCCGCATGAGGGTGAGCGGATACTCGACCGGATCCTCGAGCGTCATGATGTTGACCGTTTCGTCATTCACCTCTGACAGGAGCGAGTAAAGAGTGGTGGTCTTACCGCTGCCGGTCGGTCCGGTCACAATCAATATTCCCTCCGGACGCGCCAGCATCAGGCTCAGCCGGATCAGCGTCGTCGCCGGCAGGTTCATTTTGTCCAGGCTGATGATCGATTTTTCGCGGTCGAGAATCCGCAGCACGATGTTTTCGCCGTGGACTGTTGGATGCATCGATACGCGAAAATCGATTGGCCGTCCGTTCAAGGTCAGCGACAGCCGGCCGTCCTGCGGCGCGCGGGTTTCCGCAATGTTCATCTCGCTGATGACCTTGATGCGAACCGTGATTCCGGGCAGATAGGTTTTGTGCAAGCTTCGCACGGTCTCCAGAACGCCGTCGATGCGGTAGCGTATGCGCAAAAATGCATATTCCGGTTCGAAGTGAATGTCCGAGGCGCCGCGCTTAACGGCATCGACGAGCAACGCGTTGACAAGGCGTACCATCGGTTGCGTGTATTCGTCGCCGCCGGCGCCCAGACTCTGGTAATCGATTTCACCGGTTTCGATTTCCTGCAGGATGCCGTCGACCGATAGCTCGTGACCGTAAAACTGGTCGATGTAATCTTCGAGCTGCGCTTCGCCCGCGAGCTGCGTTTTGATTTCAATTGTCGGACCAAGCGTTGCGCGTAACTGATCGAGCGCTACGACGTTGAAAATTTCCGTCGTCGCTATGCTCAGTTGACGCTCATCCGCGTTGTATGCGATCGGCAACAGGCGGTGCCGGCGCGCGAAATCCTGCGGTACTAACTTGAGAGCTTCGGGATCGGCCACAACCTGCGCGAGATCGATCGATTCCTGACCAACGGTGCGCGCCATGATGTCGCGAATCGCGGCTTCGGTGATGAAGCCAAGCCGCACCAGTTGACGGCCGATCGGAATGTTGTTTTGCTTTTGTTCGGCGAGTGCGATGCCGAGTTGGTCGGGCGTGACAAGTCCCTGCTGCACCAGCAGTTCGCCTAACCGGAGCTTTTTGCGCTGTTCAGCCATTTAGATTATTTTTTGCACCGGGGTTGCATCGCATTGCGCGCTCTGCCGTCTGTCATGACGTAATAGGCGTGCGTGGCAGTTGTTACTGCACGACTTTTTCGAGTTTGTTAACGCGTCCCTGAGCGGCGTCTGGACTGAAGTTCGCGTGACCTTTTGCAGCAGCGAGAATCACCGCGCGCCGATAAAATTCGAGCGCGGATTTCGCCTGACCGATGTGCTCGAGTGCAATCGCGAGGTTATATGCATAGTCAGGATTGTCCGGCTGCAGATGGTGTGCCTGAAAAAACGCTTGCTGGGCGTCCGGCCAGCGCATTTGATCGATATAGGTGTTACCAAGTGTGAAATACAAATAAGCTGAAGAGCTGTCACGCGATATCAGTTGCTTGACGCGAGTTTCCGCAGACTGTGGATCGGCGCTGCCTACCATGCCGATGAGCCCTGCCTGAGCGAGACTGTTGCGCGGGTCGAGTTCGATCACCTTGATGTAATGCCTGGTCGTTGTTTCGCGGTCGCCCTGCTGCGTGGCGATCGCCGCCAGTCCCAGCAACGCTTCGACATTGCGGGCGTCGCTTTTTAAAAGTTGGTTGTAAAGGCGTTGCGAAGATTCGAGATTGCCGGCGGCCAGCGCGTTATACGCTTCGGACAAAACCGGATTCACGCTTGGCACGGCAGTGCCTGCCGTAACCTTGATCGAGTCGCGCGGTGTTGACGGGCTGGCGGCTACTGGAGCCGCAACTGCTGCTGCAACCGGTGTGCTTGTCGTTAGGGCGGTAACTGCGGGTGCCGGCGCCACTGGTTTTTCCTTGCCGGCGACTGATTCCGCGGGCAGAAGCAGTGAAGTCAGAGGCAACGGCGCCGATGGTGCGTTGAGCGCGGGACTTACACTGCCGGCCGGTGACGAGGGAGCGGATACTTGTGCAATGGGCGCCAACGGGGCCGGCCGCGGCGTCTGCGTTATAAACATCCCCGGGTTCATCTGCATATAAAAATAACCGCCATACCCAACCAGGAACAGCGCAGCAAATGCGCCGAGCGTTGTAAACGGGCGGTCGCGAAGATAAGCGACTACATTTCCTCTCGGCGCGGGCTGCCCTGCAGCACGCATCATCGCGGCTGCTTCTAACGAGTCCCGCGACCCCGCGGTGGTAGAAGATTGCTTGGCGGTAGTCGGCTCGCGCTGGGGGGCCAACGCCGCGCGTTGAGCAGGAACGGGCTCAGCCAGCGGCATGAGGACCGGCTCCAGCGTCAACTCGGGATTCGACTTGTGGCCTTCAACCGCTTCAACCGAAATGGTCGGCGCTGCGGTTTCGCCTTGCGCGTCTCCCCGGTCTTTCGCGGCCTTTTCCAGGGCCTTCATCAACAGACTCATTTGCGCGGGCCCGCCGTTTCGCCTGGGGCTGTTTCAGTAGGCGTCTGGGTCTGCTGTGGCAGGAAGCGCTGGAAAAATTTTAGCTCATCGCTGTCGAGCGATGGATTTGGAATCAGAGTTGAGCGCAGGAAAATTACGAGCTCCGACTTCGTGATTTTATCGTCGCGAATTCCAAAAATCTCACTTAAGAAGCCGGTGTTAGCAGCGGAACCGGCGCCCGGTATCGAATTTCGGTTGTATTGCGCGCCATCCTGCATCAAGCCGCCCAGCACCGCGGTTTGTCCGCTCACGAGTTGCAACACTGACTCCATTTCCCGGGTCTGTACCTGCGGGACCGGATTGGTCAGGCATTTGCCGGCATTGGAGGCGGCTATGACGGCGCTGCACAGACTGGGATTTGGATCATTAGCGAAGCCGTTGATGCGGGTAATGGTAGGTCGGACGGTTAACGTGACCTGCCCGTTTTCATTGATCTGCGGCGTTAAAGTCATAACCATGCCTACCGGGACGGTCTGTGCCGTCGTGTTGAACGTAGTGTTGGTACCGACGTTGGCAGCAGTCGTCGTCGTCGCTTCAATATTGAAGTAAACGATGTTGTCGACAACTTTGAGCAGCGCGGTTTGGTTGTTGAGCGCCATCAGTTTCGGGCTCGAAATGACTCGCGTGTTGCCGAATTGATTTAGCAGTTTGATTGATGCGCTTATATTGCCGATGCTTGAAGTAGGATTGACGTAGCCGATGGTCAATGCGCCTGCGCTGAACGCGTTGGCGACCCCGGGTATCAGCGATTGCGTCAAGTTAAGACCACCACTTACCGCCAGGCGGCTCCAGTCGATGCCTGCTTGATAGGCGTCGGACAAAGTGACTTCTGCAATCGTTGCCTCGATCAGAACCTGGCGCTGCGCCATCTGCGTGATGCTGTCGATATGCTGTTGAATTAAAGCATGCTGCTTTTCGGATGCGAGTACGCTGATCGTGCCGGACACTGGATTGACGACGATGTCGTCGCGTACGTCCCCCGCGAGCGGCAATGGATTGGACTGGCTACCGAACACACTATTAAAGAGTTGCGGCGCGGCCTGCCCTGCGCGCGCCACGGCTTCTGCTTGTTGCAGACGCTCTTCACGGGCGGAACGTTGTGATTCCGCACGCTCGGCGCGTTGTTCGGACGTGAGCGTCTGGCTGCGTGTGGAAACCAGTATCGCGCGAATGTTGTCGCGCAACGAGTCCCAGAAATTATTATTGCTGATCGTCTTGACTATCGTGCTCGACGCATTCAGTCCGGCGGCGCCGCCCCCGCTCGCGGCTCCCGCGCCAGCCCCGGCGGCCCCACCCGACTGAATTTGACCTGAGACTCCGATGGTGGATGTTGTCTCCCGCGTCATATTGACGTAGTTAACCTTGTATATTTTCATGAACGCCGTATCCGGCGAGATGATGATGCTGTTCGCCTCAATCCGGTAGCGAAGGTTCACCTGCTTGCTGATGCGATCAAGTATCGCCGGCAGCGTTTCGTTGATTGCGTTGAGGCTCACCAGGCCGGCGAGGCCGGGATGTATATCGATGTTTTGCTTAGTATCGCGCGCGAGGGCGAACAGCAACTCTTTAACCGGGACTTCGTTGACGACCACACTGTAGGTCGGCGCCTTGACGGACGGCTTGGGCGGGGGCACGAATGCGCTGATGCGGGCCGGCTGAGGGACGTCAGCAAGGGACGGCTTAACCGCCGTAGTCGTGACGTGGCCTTCCGACTGCGGCAGCACCGCGCGCTTGTAGCACCCCGTCAATGCAAGGGCAATGAAGGCGGCTACGAGCGCTCGATGCAGGAGTCGCGGGGTAACGCTCGATCGGGTGGTTGCGCCGCTATCGGCGTCAAGACCGTGGTGGATGCGCTTACCAAAAGCCGAGGTCGAAAACATAGTGCTATCCCCTGTAAAAGCCAACGTCACGTGCCGCTAACCGCGACCGCGCTCTTGTCAGGAGGACTGGTGCTGAGCGATCTCGGTGCGAATTCCCTGCATCGTCCGTAGCACGGGTTTATACGTCTTCAAGTAGGCCGGCAATCCTGCCAGTGCAGCTTGCGCAGCTTGGCGATCGTTGAAGGAACCGTACAAAACCGTAAGCGACGGTTTTTGTTTTGCAATGGTACGGTATACAAAAATATCATTAATTTCAACATATTTGCGAATTACATTCAGGTGATGCTTTAGCTGGTCTGGGTTGTCTGCGCCTAGTAGCTGGATGCTATATGCGTTTTTGCTTGGCTGGGCGAGCCATGTTCTGGTGGCGGCTAGCCGGCTGGCGATATCGTCACCGGCAATAGCCACGTCTGGTAAGTCAGCACGTGCTATCGCCGTCACCGGCAGAGATTGCGGAGGTAGAGCTGTTGCCGGGGAAGGCGAGGCATCGCCGCCGGGCTTTGTGAGTGGAGCGATAGGCGTTGCCGCGCTCGGCAAATCGACCGGAATTGACGGTGGCTTAATTTCATCGGTCGGCGGTGGTGACGTAGTCGGCGCTGGTGTGGTTTCCGCCACAGGGGGCGGGATGATGCGAGTTATGACGGCCGGTTCGCGCGACACCGCGATACTGGATTGGTGGCCGGCGAATAATGCATAAAGGGCCATTCCCAGCCCGGCCCCGACGCCAAACAGGAGTATTGCGAGTCCGATACGCAGTCGCGGCAGGGGCGCCTCATAGCGGCTGAATTCACTGTCGCGAACGGCGGCTCTAACGTGCTTAATCCGGACGGTGTGCGTGTTTTCGGCAAATGCCGCGAGCAGCGCCTTGTCGGCGATCAGGTTAATTCGCCGCGTCAATCCGCCCGACGACCTGGTGATCGTACTGACGATCGATGCGGGGAAGAGATCAGGGCCCCGATAGCCGGCAGCCCGCAGCCGGAAGTTTAAGTATTCGCGTATCTCATCGGCCTTTAACGGACTTAGCCGAAAACTGTGCGTGATGCGCTCGCGCAGCTGACGAATTTGGGGCTGGCGCAGATTTTCGTCGAGCTCGGGCTGGCCGAATAACACAATTTGCAGCAATTTGCTGTGCGCGGTTTCCAGGTTGGAGAGCAAGCGGATTTCTTCGAGCGTCGCGATCGGCATGCTTTGCGATTCTTCGACGAACATCACGACCTGCTTGCCCGCGGCATGACGCTCGAGCAGATGCATGTTAAGCATGTGCATCAAATCAAGATGGCTCGCATCGCGCGCGGGCTTGAGATGGAGCTCCTGCGCTATCGCATGCAGGATCTCCTCGGGAGACACGCTGGGATTTGCGAGGTAAACGCTTTCGATATTGGCGGGCAGCCGCGCCTGCATCATGCTGCATAACATCGTCTTACCGCTGCCGACTTCGCCGGTGACCTTGATGATGCCTTCGCCCTGGCTTATCGCGTAAAGCAGCGCCTCAAGGATCGGGCCCCGGTTGCCGCCACCAAAAAAAAACTCGGTATTCGGCGTGATGCGAAAAGGCGGCTGGGTTAGTCCGAAGTGGTTGTAATACATCTGTATGGTTGCCTATTCGCTTGTCGTGTCCAGGTGATGGCATTTCAACGTGGACAGCGCTCCGCTATTCTTGCGCTGCCGCGCGTTGCCCGTCCGGGCTGCCGTAATTCTGCATGCGGCTATACAGCGTTGTGCGATGAATACCGAGCAGCTTCGCCGCTTGCGACAAATTACCCTGCGTGATCAGTAAAGCCGCTTCGACATAGCCTTTTTCCCACTGCTGCACCGTCAGATCGAGGTTGAAATTTTTCTGCATCTGCAGATGTTTTTTGGCGGCGTCGAGTATCGACTTAAAATCCTGGCCAAGCGGCAGGCCGGGCAGATCGAGCTGCATGCTCTCCATGTCGAGCTCGACTTGTAGTTGTTCGGCGTTGACCGCCTGCCCCGCATGCTTCGTGGTAAGGCGGATGACGATGTTGCGCAGTTCGCGCACATTACCGGGAAAACTGTAGTCGAGCCAAAGCGTCAGCGCACGGGCGTCTAAATCGAACATCTTGACAGCGGCCTGCCGCGAATAAAATTCGCGAAAGTGATCGAGCAGCATGCGTTTGTCTTCGCCGAGCTCGCGCAGCGGCGGCACATCGATGGTGAAAACCGACAGACGGTGATAGAGGTCGGCACGAAACCTGCCGTTGCGGATTTCCTGCCGCATGTCGCGATTGGTGGCGGCGATGACTCGCGCATTGCTGACGCGGCTCTGGGTTTCGCCCACGCGCTGATACTCGCCGTTCTCGAGCACCCGCAACAATTTCGCCTGAAGCTCAAGGGGCAACTCGCCGATTTCATCCAGAAAAAGCGTGCTTTCCTTCGCATCCTCAAAATAGCCTGAGCGCGAATGCGTCGCCCCGGTAAACGCGCCTTTGCTATATCCGAATAAAGTGGGTTCGACCAGGTTAGGCGAGATGGCCGCGCAGTTTAAGGCGAGCATGGGTTTCGCAGCCCGGGTGCTCTGGCTATGCAAGGCCGCGGCGATCAGTTCCTTGCCGCTGCCGGACTCGCCTTCGATTAAAACGGGAAACGGCGCATTGGCGTATTGCGAGATTTGCTGGCGCAGCTTATCGATGGGTAAACTTTTGCCGATCATTCCGGCGCCGCCACCGGCCTGTGCGGTTATTTCTGCATCGCGTATCTGCAGCGCTTTTTGCAGCAGCGCCTTGATCTTCTCAGGCTCACACGGCTTGGCGATGAATTCAATTGCGCCCAGTGTGCGGGCATGCCTCGCATTGGTTTCCTCGTCTTGCCCCGACAGCACCATGATCTTGATGCTCGCCGAGTAGGCGATCAGTTCATTGATAAGCTTGAAGCCTTCATCGGGACGATGTGGCGTGGGCGGCAGCCCCAGATCGATCAACGCGAGTTGCGGCGGATTATCGAGTTGACGCAGCAAACTCTTAACTTGTGCGCGGGATTCGGCTACGTAAACGTTGAAATCCCGGCTGAGAACGAAGTTCAACGTGTCGGTGATCAATGGATCGTCATCGACGATCAGCAAATCCGGCTTGACTTGTGATGCTTCCAAAGAGCCTCCCTTAACTGGCTATTTTGCCAGATAGTTTTAACGGCTGATAGCCGTTACGGACGAGTGCATCACGCCGGTTGAATGATCGCGTCGATGCAGCGTAAAAAAGCCTGCTCCAGGCTGGCGCTGTCGTATTGCGCGCACAGTGCAGCCGGCGTGCCGGCAAATCTCAGGGAGCCGTCATGGATAACGGCTACGCGATCACACAGTTCTGAAATGTCGGCGAGCGCATGCGAGGTGAAAAACACGGTGCAAGACCGCCGCTTCAATTCTTGCAAACGCGCTTTTAGCAGCGCATGCGCTTTCGGATCGAGCCCGCTGGCGGGTTCGTCGAGTATGTAAAGGTCTTTACGCGAGAGCAAACAGGCGGCGAGCCCCAATTTTTGCGTCATGCCTTTCGAGTAGGCGCGCACAGGCAACTTGAGCGCGCTCACGTCCAGATCAAACGAACGCAGCATATGTTCGGCTTCGCCACGCTCGTAGGGTGTCGATTGCATGTCGAGCACGTAGCGAATGAAGTCTTCGCCCGTTAGAAAATAGGGTGGGTTGAAGCGCTCGGGCAAAAAAGCCAAGCGGCGGCGCGCTGCCGTCAGCTGGTGGGGCGTGCCAAAAATATCGATCGCGCCGCCCGACAGATGACAGAAATCGAGCAGGCATTTAAGCAACGTTGACTTGCCGGCGCCGTTGACGCCGACCAATCCGAAAAATTCGCCGCGTTGAACCTCAAAGGTCACCCCGCGCAGCGCGTGCGCCCGGCCATATTTTTTGGCCACATTGTCAAAGTGCAATGCAGATTCGGTCATGCCTCACGATCAAAATTGCACGCGTTGGAATGGCGCTATCTTATAGCATCCGTCGATGTGGCCGTGATGCCGGCACGCGCTCATTCCCGTGTCGGGCATTGATTGAAGTAAAGCTGCTAACTGTTTAGAATTCGTCGTTTTGCGACAGACCTTGGCTAACGCAGTGGTGGATAACCTTATCGAGATCAGCGGCGTCGGGTTTTCTTACGACAAGCGCCGCGTCATTTTGAGCGGCATCGACATGGTAATACCGCGAGGCAAAGTCGTCGCAATCATGGGCATCAGCGGCTCGGGCAAGACCACATTGCTGCGCCTGATCGGCGGCGCCTTGAAGCCCACCCAGGGCTCGGTCAGTATTGACGGCGAGGCGACACACGATCTCGATCGCGAGGGGCTCTACCGGATGCGCCGGCGTATGGGCATGTTGTTCCAGTTCGGCGCGCTGTTTACCGATTTGTCTGTTTACGACAACGTGGCGTTTCAGATGCGCGAGCATACAGATCTGCCAGAATCGATGATTCATGACTTGGTGATGATGAAACTTCATGCGGTCGGTCTGCGCGGGGCGCACCGCTTGATGCCGGCTGAACTGTCGGGCGGCATGGCGCGGCGGGTGGCGTTGGCGCGCGTAACGGCGCTTGATCCGATGCTGATTATGTATGACGAGCCGTTTACCGGTTTGGATACCATCTCGCTGGGCGTAATTCGCAATCTCGTGCGCAAGCTGAACGACGCGCTGGGCTCGACCTCGATCGTAGTTACGCATGATGTGCAGGAAGCGCTCGACATCGTCGATTATGTGTATTACCTGTCGGAGGGTGTGATGGTTGCTCACGGCACGCCTGCCGAAATGCGTGCATCAAAGGATCCACTGGTGCACCAATTCGTTTGGGGTGAGGCCGACGGGCCGGTCGCCTATCAATACCCAAGCCGGAACTTCAGCGAGGAGCTCGAGCTTGCTTAACAGAGGTTCCATCTTCAACGTGCGGCGCATCGGTCACCACGCGATCGACAGTGTGCTGCGGCTCGGCTACGCGTCGCGCTTTTTCGCGCTGACCCTGATTAATTCAGGCAACAGTTTCGTGCGTGTGCGACTCATCATCCGCGAACTCTATTTCACCGGCGTGCTGTCGATGATCATCATCCTGATTTCAGGATTGTTCGTCGGGATGGTGCTCGGCTACCAGGGTTATCAGACGCTAAAAACCTATGGTTCCGAATCCGCGCTCGGCGTATTGGTGGCATTGTCGCTGGTGCGTGAACTCGGTCCGGTGATGTCGGCACTGCTATTTGCGAGCCGCGCGGGTTCGGCGATGACCGCTGAAATCGGCCTTATGAAAGCGACCGAGCAACTGTCCGCCATGGAAATGATGGCAGTCGATCCGATCGCGCGCGTGGTGGCGCCGCGTTTCTGGGCCGGCGTGATATCGATGCCGCTGTTAGCTGCCATGTTTAGCGCGATGGGTGTTTACGGCGGTTATCTGGTCGGCGTCGTTGTAATCGGCGTTGACGAGGGCTCGTTCTGGTCGCAGATGCAAAGCGCGGTTGATTTTCGCGAAGACATCGTCAACGGCGTCATCAAAAGCGTTGTCTTCGGCATTGCAGTCACCTGGATCGCGCTCTTTGAAGGTTATGATGCGCCGCCTACCGCAGAAGGCGTTTCGGGCGCGACGACGCGCACCGTGGTGACCTCATCGCTGGCGATACTGGGGCTGGACTTTATCTTAACTGCATTTATGTTTCAGGGGGCTTAATGGAACGCTCGGCACTGGATCTATGGGTCGGCCTGTTTGTTGTAGCAGGCTTCGTTGCGCTGACAATACTGGCGCTTAAAGTAGGCAACATGGGCAGCTTCGGCGGCACTGAAACCTATCAACTGACGGCGCCGTTTAGCAATATCGGCGGGCTAAAGCCGCGCGCGGCGGTAAAAAGCGCTGGGGTAGTTGTTGGCCGCGTGTCCGATATCAGCTTCGACAATGAAAAATTCGTAGCCAAGGTCAGCATGAATATCGAGAGGCGTTTTAACTTTCCGAAAGACAGTTCGGCGTCCATACTGACGGCCGGTTTGCTGGGTGAACAATACGTCGGCCTCGAAGGCGGCGCTGACGAGGCCTTGCTCGCGGGCGGTGACACAATAAAGTTAACGCAGTCGGCGGTCGTGCTCGAGAAATTGATCAGTCAGTTTATGTACAGCAAAGCGGCCGAAGGCGGAAGCTCAAACGGCAGCGCAAACAAATAAAGTGTGGGGGAAACCACAATGAGAGACATGGAAGGAAGTTTAAGGATGAAGTCGATACGCGGGTTTCTTGGAATACTGCTCGCAGCGGCTACGCTGGCTGCGTGGGCACAGGGTGCGGTGCCGGTCGTTCAGTCGCAGCCTCAATCCCAGACCCAGGAGATCGGTCCGGATGCGTTGGCGAAGAAAATCACCGACGAAGTGATCGCGGTATTGCGCACCGACAAGGACCTGCAGGCCGGGAACAACAAGAAAATGCTTGAGCTGGTCGAATCGAAAATTCTGCCGCATTTCAATTTTGCGCGGATGACGCGGCTCGCAGTGGGCGCACCCTGGCGCCAGGCGTCGCCTGCGCAACAGCAAAGCCTGACAACCGAGTTTCGCACCTTGCTCGTAAATACCTATACGACGGCGTTCAGCCAGTACCGCGATCAGGTCATCGAATATCGGCCGTTTAAAATGGCCCCCGCCGACACCGAAGTCGTCGTGCGTTCACTCATCAAGCAAAAGACCGGCGCCGATCCGATCGATATCAACTACAGCATGGAAAAAGGTGACGGCGGCTGGAAGGTTTACGATGTCGTTATCGCGGGCGTCAGTCTCGTGCAGAATTACCGCAGCAGTTTCGCTTCCGAGATACAGAAAAGTGGCGTTGACGGACTGATTGCGACTTTGTCGTCCAAAAATAAGTCGCTGGCCCAGCAGGTCGGCCGGAAATGATCGAACGGGCGGGCAACGAGCTGCGCTTGTCCGGAGCCGTTACGCTGGCAAACGCCGTTGCACTGTGTGAAGAAGGCAAACGGCAGCTGAACGGCGACCTCGTGATCGATCTCGCCGCAGTCACCGAGGTCGACTCTGCTGCCTTGAGCGTGCTGTTCGAGTGGCGGCGCGCTGCCCGCGAAAAAAACCTTAAGCTCACATTTAGCAACCTTCCCGATAGCATGAAAAGCCTGGCGGCGCTTTACGGGGTTGCCGACCTGGTTGCGTCCGGCGCCTAGAGCTGGCCAAACTCGACTTGCAATAAGCAGTCGCGCGGTACCGCCGCTTTGTGTGTATATGACTCCCGCCGTAATTATTGCATCGCTCTTTCATGCGCTATGGCGCGTGTCGTCTCTCTTCCGCTGACTAAAACCGGGTATAAACTCCACCGCTGAAACTCAGCATTCAAAAAGGACTTATTTATGGTGACTCCCGAGCAGGTTAAATCTTATATCGAGCAAGGGCTCGAGTGCGAAGCCGTCACTGTCGCGGGCGACGGTCATCACTTCGAGGCGGTAATCGTAAGCGGTGCTTTTCGCGGCAAAAACAAAGTGCAGCAGCACCAGGTTGTTTATCGCGCGCTCGGCGACCGCATGCGCGAGGAGATACACGCTTTGTCGATGCAAACACATACGCCGGAAGAGTGGGCAGCGCGCTAGTTCGCAGCCGGTTGACGTATGGATAAACTGGTTATCGAGGGTGGCGTCGCGCTCAAGGGCGAAGTGCGAATTTCAGGCGCTAAAAACGCGGCGCTGCCGATTTTGTGCGCGGCGCTTTTAAGCGATGAACCGCTGCGCATCGCCAATGTGCCGCAGTTGCACGATGTCAGAACGATGCTCGGATTGCTGGCGCAAATGGGGGTGGCCGTGTCGGCCGACGACAAACTTGGCGTCGAGCTCAATGCGCAGTCGCTGAATAATCCAGTGGCCCCATACGAGTTGGTCAAAACCATGCGCGCATCGGTGTTGGTACTTGGGCCCTTGCTGGCGCGTTGCGGCAAGGCGCGTGTATCGCTGCCGGGCGGGTGCGCGATCGGGCTCAGGCCCGTGGATCAGCATCTAAAAGCGTTGCAGGCGATGGGCGCGGCGATTTCAATCGAGCACGGTTATATGCAGGCGAGCGCGCCGCGGTTGACCGGCGCCCGCATTGTCATGGATCTGGTGACGGTGACCGGCACTGAAAACATCATGATGGCGGCGACGCTTGCTGATGGCGATACAGTTATCGAAAACGCGGCACGCGAACCCGAGGTCGTCGACCTCGCCAATTGTTTAAAAGCAATGGGCGCCAAAATTAAAGGCGCCGGAGGTGACGTAATCAAAATTACCGGCGTGCCGCGATTGCACGCCGCAAGCTACCGCGTGATGCCAGACCGCATTGAGACCGGCACATTCCTGGCGGCGGCCGCAGCTACGGGCGGCGAAGTTCGGCTGCGCGATACGCGGGCCAATATACTCGACGCCGTGCTGGACAAACTGCGTGAGGCGGGCGCGCAAGTCGAGTCGGCGGACGACTGGATCACACTTAGCATGCCCGGCCCGCTGCGGGCGGTAAGCCTGCGAACTGCGCCTTACCCGGCGTTCCCGACCGACATGCAGGCGCAATTCATGGCGTTAAACAGCGTCGCGCTGGGTACAGCACTAATCACCGAAACAATTTTTGAAAATCGTTTCATGCACGTACAAGAGTTGCGCCGGCTTGGCGCGCAAATCGTGGTCGAAGGCAATACTGCCACTGTAGCGGGAGTTGAACATCTCGAAGGCGCTGCTGTCATGGCTACCGATCTGCGCGCTTCGGCGAGCCTCGTGATTGCAGGATTAATCGCGCGTGGCGCCACAACGATCGAACGCGTGTACCATCTCGACCGTGGTTATGAAGCAATTGAAGAAAAATTATCCGGTCTGGGTGCGCGCATCAGGCGCGTGCAATAAGCGTACACGCGCCGCCTGACATCGGCGTTGTCCGCCTCAAGGCTGATGCCTTCTAAAGCGGGCCCGCGCTTAGGTTGAGCCTGACACGCGCCGCATCTGCGGTAAAATTCCGGCTCTTTAACCCTCCGCGCCGCCATGCTCAGTATCGCTCTATCGAAGGGACGCATCCTTGACGAGACGCTGCCTTTACTCAAGGCGGCGGGCATTGTCGCAGTTGAAGACGCTGAGACGTCGCGCAAGCTGATCATCCCGACGTCACACGACCATGTGCGCCTCATCATCGTGCGCGCCACCGACGTGCCGACTTACGTGCAATACGGCGCGGCCGATCTTGGCATTGCCGGCGGCGATATCCTCGCTGAATACGGCAGCGATGGCTTGTACCAGCCGCTCGATCTAAAAATCGCGTGCTGCCGTCTGATGGTCGCTGTGCGCAAAGACTTCGCTTACGAGCAGGCGGTGCGCTCAGGCGCGCGGTTACGCGTCGCGACCAAGTATTTGCAGACCGCGCGCGAGCATTTTTCCGCCAAGGGCGTGCACGTTGATCTGATCAAGCTTTACGGCTCAATGGAGCTCGCGCCGCTGACCGGGCTCGCGGATGCAATTGTCGATCTTGTCAGTACGGGGCATACGCTCAAGGCGAATAACTTAGTCGCTGTCGAGGAGATCTCGCAGGTGAGTGCGCGACTGATCATCAACCAGGCGGCTTTTAAATTAAAGCGCGTGCAGATTCAGCCGCTGCTCGATGATCTGACGCGGGCTGTCAAATGACTGCGCTCAGGCGCTTAAAGTCGAATTCGGCCGATTTCGCGGCAGAACTGAAAGCCCTGCTCGCCTTCGAAGGCGCGCAGGACCCGGCAATCGATGCGATCGTTGCGGGCGTGCTGGACGACGTCAAGCAACGCGGCGACCCTGCGGTGCTCGATTACACGCGCCGATTTGACCGGGTGCAGGCCGCATCCGTAGCACAGCTCGAATTCACTCGCGATGAAATGCAAAGCGCGCTCGCTTCGATAACGCCGGCGCAACGCGGCGCACTCGAACAGGCGGCGGCGCGGGTGCGCGCATATCACGAAAAACAAATTGCACAGTCATGGAGCTACACCGACGTAGATGGTACGCACCTCGGCCAGCAGGTGTGTGCGATTGATCGGGTTGGGATTTATGTGCCTGGCGGAAAAGCCGCCTATCCATCGTCGGTACTGATGAATGCACTGCCGGCTAAAGTTGCCGGCGTGCGCGAAATCGTGATGGTCGTGCCGACGCCCGACGGCGCCAGGAATGCGCTGGTATTGGCGGCGGCGGCACTCGCCGGCGTCGACCGCGCGTTCGGCATCGGCGGTGCGCAGGCAATTGGCGCGCTCGCATTCGGCACGCAGACCGTGCCTCAGGTCGACAAAATTGTCGGCCCTGGCAACGCCTATGTCGCTGCCGCCAAGCGCCGCGTGTTTGGCATAGTTGGCATTGACATGGTGGCCGGCCCGTCGGAAATCCTGATCGTCTGTGACGGCAGCACGAACCCGGACTGGATCGCGATGGATCTCTTTTCGCAGGCTGAACACGACGAACTCGCGCAGGCGATATTGCTGGCACCGGGTGCGCGCTATATCGATCAGGTAGCAGCCAGTATCGAGCGCCTCCTGCCGACGATGGCACGTCAGACGGTAATTAAAGCCGCACTCGAAAAGCGCGGCGCGTTAATTGAAGTGCGCGATCTCGACGAGGCGTGCGCCATTGCGAACCAGATTGCGCCCGAGCATCTGGAGTTATCGGTGGCGAACCCCGATGAACTGTTGCCAAAAATACGCAATGCCGGCGCGATTTTTATGGGCTCCTACACCTCGGAAGCGCTCGGCGATTATTGCGCCGGACCGAATCACGTGCTGCCGACTTCCCGCACCGCGCGCTTTTCTTCGCCGCTCGGCGTCTATGATTTTCAAAAGCGTTCGAGCGTGATAGCGGTGTCAAAAAAAGGCGCGGCCACGCTCGGGGCCATCGCAATCGAGCTCGCACGCGGCGAAGGCCTGGACGCGCACGCGCGGTCGGCCGCGTATCGAATGACCTAACTGGCGATTAAAGTGATCAGCCGATGAGCCGCTACTGGAGCAAGGTTGTGCACGGCCTTACGCCATACGTGCCGGGCGAGCAGCCAAAGTTGCCGAACCTGATCAAGCTCAACACCAACGAAAGTCCGTACGGGCCGAGCCGCAAGGTGCTCGATGCGCTGCGCGCGGAGCTGGGCGACTCGCTGCGCTTGTATCCAGACCCTGGCAGCGACAAGTTGCGCGCGGCGATTGCGCGGCGGCATGACCTCACGCCGGCGCAGGTATTCGTCGGCAATGGTTCCGATGAAGTGCTCGCGCATGTGTTCCACGCGCTGCTGAAGCATGACGCGCCGGTGCTTTTTCCGGACATCACTTATAGCTTCTATCCGGTGTATTGCGCGTTGTATGACATCGCGTATGTGCAAGTGCCGCTCGATGCGGCCTTCGAAATTGACGTCGGCGATTATCAGCGTGCGAACGGCGGCATCATCTTTCCGAATCCGAACGCCCCGACCGGTCGGTTCGTGCCATTGGCAAAAATCGAGCGCCTGTTAAAAGCGAACACGTCGTCGGTCGTCGTTGTCGATGAGGCGTATGTCGACTTTGGCGGCGTGTCATGCGTGCCGTTGATCGAGCAGCACCCGCAGTTATTGGTTACGCACACGCTGTCCAAATCGCACGCGCTGGCGGGTTTGCGTGTCGGCTACGCAACTGGCCATCCGCAATTGATCGAAGCGTTGACGCGCGTAAAAGACAGTTTCAATTCGTATCCGCTCGATCGGTTCGCCCAGGCGGGCGCAGCAGCGGCGATGGAGGGCAACGAGTATTTCGCGGCGATGTGCGCCAAAGTGATCGCGTCCAAGAAAACGCTGGTGGAAAATCTGCAGGAAATCGGCTTCGAAGTGTTGCCCTCGGCGGCGAATTTTGTGTTTGCGCGTTTGCCGGGGCGCGCGGGTGAAGAAATTGCCGCGAAACTGCGCGAACGCAGCATCATCGTGCGACATTTTCGCAATCCGCCGCGGATCTCGGATTTTTTGCGCATTACCATCGGTACTGACGAGCAATGCGCGGGTTTGGTCGAGGCGTTGCGTCAAATCGTTTACACTAGTTGAAACAACTAGTTATTCAGGATTAGCACACATCATGGCACGGCAGGCGACAGTTATCCGGAATACCCGCGAAACGCAAATCAGCGTTTCCCTCAACCTCGATGGCACCGGCGTCAGCAACCTCGGCACCGGCGTGCCATTTCTCGATCACATGCTGGACCAGGTCGCGCGCCACGGC
>JANYCE010000215.1 GCA_025360445.1 Betaproteobacteria bacterium | reverse complement strand
ATTTGCAACTTTTTGCCGTTGTGCGTCGTCCATGCGCCCGGCGCCGGATTGCAACCGCGAATCAGGTTGAAAACCTGGTCCACGGGCTTTGCCCAGTCAATTTTTGATTCGGCGCTTCGGCACCAGCCTTCATAACTCGCCTGCGACTCGTCTTGCGCGACTTCTGAGTGCTTACCGGCAACGACCAAGTCTGCGGCCTCAAGCATCGCGCTTACGCCCATCGGAAACAAGCGGTCGAAATAAATAGTCCCCAGGGTGTCCTCAGCACTGACCGGCGTTTTCTTTTGCAAAATTACAGCACCTTCGTCGAGCCCGTCCGACGGACGAAAAATACTCAACCCTGTTTCAGTTTCGCCTTTAATGATCGGCCAGTTGATCGAGCTTGGACCGCGAAACTTCGGCAGCAGCGATGGGTGATACTGAATAGTGCCATGGCGCGGGATGCTAACCAGCTCCTGCGGCGCGAATTGCAGCACGAACGCCATAATGCCGATTTCCGCATCAGCGTCCTTCATCGCTTGAATCGCTTCCGGCGCGCGCAGCGATTTAAACTGGTGGACCTTAACGCCGCGCTCCGCCGCCGCCGTGCGCAGCGCGTCGGCGCGTGCGCCCTCTTTCTCCGGCGCGCAAAACACGGCAGCTACCTGGTCACCGCGCGCCAGAAATGCCTCCAATACCGCTTTACCAAAATCCTGCTGCCCGATAATTGCGATTTTCATTACCACTCCATCACTTGGTTTTAGGCGGCGCGGAGAAAGCACCGGCTTGTTTCTTCGCCGCGATCTGCACATCGTCCCAGCCGAGCACTTCTTTCAGCACTTCATCGGTGTGCTCGCCCAGCGTCGGGGAGCGCACAATCTTCGCCGGGGACGCGGAAAGTTTAATCGGCATGCCGACATTGAACCATTTGCCGCGCTGGGGATGATCGAGCTCGACGTACATATCCCGTCCGCGAACGTGCACGTCGTCCGCAAGATCGGCGGTCGACATGATCGGCCCGCATGGCACATCGAGCGGATTGAGAATCGCCATAAATTCCCGCTTGGTGTATTTCGCTGCAACCCGTTCGATCAACCCCCACATTTCGGACTGGTTCGCCCGCCGATCAGTGATTTTGGCGAACCGCGCATCGCTCACCAAGCCGGGCATATCGAGTTCTGCGCCCATCAATTTCGCCAATCCGTCCCATACGGCTTCCTGCACGACCACATAAATATAGTCATCCACGCCGCCGGGCTTGCACTTGATCGCGTTGCCCAGTTGGCCGCCGCCCGAATCGTTGCCGGCGCGCGGTGTCGCACGCAAACCCGCGGTCGGACGCGAATATTCCGAAAGTTCCTGGCGTGTCAGGCGCTGATGATCGCGCCATTTAACGCGGCACAAGTTCATCACCGCATCCATCATTGCAACTTCGACGTACTGACCCTGACCGGTGCGATCGCGCTGATGCAATGCCGCCAGCAGCCCAATGGCCAGATGCAAACCGGTGCCGGAATCGCCAATCTGCGCGCCAGTGACAAATGGCGGACCTTCGGGCGTGCCGGTGGTGCTCATCGCACCGCCCATCGCCTGTGCGACGTTCTCGTAGGCCTTGAAATCGGAATACGGCCCGGACGAACCGAAGCCCTTGATCGAGCCCATGACGATGCGCGGATTAATCTCGTGAATTTTTTCCCAGGTGAAGCCAAACCGGTCGAGCACGCCGGGGCCGAAATTCTCCATGACGATGTCGCATTTGTTCAACAACTCGATGAACACCTTTTTGCCCTCGGGGTTCTTCATGTTGACCGTGATCGACCGCTTGTTACTGTTCAACATCGTAAAATAAAGGCTGTCGGCATTCGGCACATCGCGCAACTGCCCGCGCGTCGCATCGCCGTTAGGCGGCTCGAACTTGATGACGTCCGCGCCCATCCATGCAAGCAACTGCGAACAAGTCGGACCTGCCTGGACATGCGTCATATCCAGAATTCGAACGCCCTTCAATGCTTCCATTTGATCCTCACTCGTTATGGGTTCTCGCCGCGCGGTGAGCGACGGCAATCCGCTCGCGTTCGCGGCTGCTTGGGCGGCGCACTTTTTGTGTCCGCTCCATGCGCTATTTCTTTTTTGCGCTTTGCGGATTAAGACTTGTGATGCGGCCGCTCTCCGTGCCGGCGGTCTCATCGATGACGACATTGATTAACGTCGGCTTGCGTGAACGAATCGCTGCTTCCATCGCATTGCGCAACTCGTTCGGGGTCGTCACGTGTGCGCCCACCCCGCCGAAGGCCTCCATCACTTTGTCGTAGCGCGCACCCTTGACGAACACGGTTGGTGCGACGTCGGGTCCCCCGGTGGGATTAACATCCGTGCCGCGGTATACACCATTGTTATTAAAGACAGCCACGCAAACCGGCAGGTTATAGCGGCAGAGTGTCTCAACTTCCATGCCGGAAAAGCCGAACGCACTGTCACCCTCGATCGCGATCACCGGCTGGCCGCTGACCACGGCAGCCGCGACCGCGAAGCCCATGCCGATGCCCATCACGCCCCAGGTGCCGACGTCGAGGCGCTTGCGCGGCTTATACATGTCGACGATGCTGCGCGTAAAATCCAGCGCGTTGGCGCCTTCGTTGACCAGAATTGCGTCGGGATTGGCCTTGATGATGTCGCGCACCACGTTCAGCGCGCTGTGAAAATTCATCGGCGCCGGATCTTTAGCCAGCGTCTCGGCCATCTTCGCGAGGTTCTTGTTTTTGCGTTCGGCAATCGCGCCGATCCAGTCATTCGATGGCTTGGTCCATTGCGCGCCCGTAGGGGAGTTAATCGCCGCTAGCAGTGCAGTCACGCACGAACCGATGTCGCCCACGACCGGCGCATCGATGCGCACGTTGCTGTCCATCTCCGTCGGCGAAATGTCTATCTGAATAAACTTTTGGGCGCCCCATTCCTTGTGGTCCTTGCCGCCCCAGGTTTTGCCCTTGCCGTGCGAGAGCAGCCAGTTAAGCCGGGCGCCGATCAGCATGACAACGTCAGCCGCGGGCAAGACATATGAGCGCGCAGCAGCGGCGGACTGCTCATGCGTGTCGGGCAACAGGCCCTTCGCCATCGACATC
>JANYCE010000214.1 GCA_025360445.1 Betaproteobacteria bacterium | reverse complement strand
AATATGGCGGAGTGGACGGGACTCGAACCCGCGACCCCCGGCGTGACAGGCCGGTATTCTAACCAACTGAACTACCACTCCCATGATGTTCTTCTGTTACAACCCTGGTGGGTGCTGACGGGCTCGAACCGCCGACATTCGCCTTGTAAGGGCGACGCTCTACCAACTGAGCTAAGCACCCGAAAACGAAAACCGCTTGCTGGACGAATTTGGGGTAGATACGCATCGCGCATCTACCCCAATGTGTAATCGTGAAACGAATGCGAAAAACGAAATTAAATAACGGTTAACAAAACGCCAACAACCGCTAAATTTTCCCTAGTTTACAGCATCTTTGAATGCCTTGCCAGCGCTGAACTTAGGAACATGCGCTGCCTCGATTTTAATCGCCTCGCCGGTCCGCGGGTTGCGGCCTGTGCGCGCCGCGCGTTTGCTAACCTTAAAAGTGCCGAAACCCACCAAGGTAACGTTGGAGCCATTCTTCAAAGCACCTTTAATCGCATCCAACGCTCCATCGAGCGCTTTCTCGGCGGACGCTTTCGAAATATCGGCAAATTTCGCGATGGACTCAATCAACTCGGACTTATTCACGTAAATCCCCTTGTAATATTTCGCATGACATTAAATTAAAAAACCGCAGGCTGGATTAAAACGCCCGGCACGCGATGAACGCTGTGCCGGGCCGGTAGCTGCGTTCGATTTATAACAAGCGTTAAAACGCGGTGTCAAGCAAATGGCAGCAATTCACCGCATCCGTCGCACGCCGTGTGTAAATTGGCACACGTTCATTCATCCTGGCAATTTGCTCTTTCCGCGGATCAATGTTTGATTGCAGGTGCAGGTGTTAGATCAACAGCGGGCACCGGAGCAACCTCCGTCTTTTCCGGCAGCGGTTCGGGTTTGCGCTCAAGCGCTAACTCGAGCACCTGATCGATCCATTTAACCGGTTGTATATCAAGTCGGTTCTTAATGTTGTCAGGTATTTCCGCCAGATCTTTAACGTTCTCCTGAGGAATCAGCACGACCTTGATGCCGCCACGATGCGCCGCCAGCAGTTTCTCTTTGAGGCCGCCGATCGGCAAAACTTCACCGCGCAGGGTGATTTCGCCCGTCATCGCGACATCGGCGCGAACCGGAATTCCAGTAAAGACCGAAACCATTGCGGTGCAGATTCCGATCCCTGCGCTCGGGCCATCTTTCGGAGTCGCGCCTTCTGGCAAGTGGATATGAATATCGTTCTTCTGATAAAAATCCTCGTTGATGCCGAGCATGCGCGAGCGACTGCGCACGACTGAGAGTGCGGCTTGTATGGATTCCTGCATTACTTCGCCGAGCTTGCCGGTTGTAATCGTCTTGCCCTTGCCCGGCATCACCGCGCTTTCTATAGTCAGCAATTCGCCGCCGACCTCGGTCCATGCGAGGCCTGTTACCTGGCCAACCTGATTGTTTTTCTCGGCAAGTCCGAATGTATAGCGGCGCACGCCCAAAAATTTGTCGAGATTGCGTGCATTCACCGCAACTTTTTTGACCGCAATTTCGCCCTTACGCACGACCAGCATCTTGACCACTTTACGGCAGATCTTCGATACCTCGCGCTCTACGCTGCGCACGCCCGCTTCGCGTGAGTAGTAGCGAATGATGTCGCGAACCGCACTTTCGGAAACGCTGATTTCGTCGGGCTTCAACCCGTGATTTTTCATCTGCTTCGGCAGCAGATGATGAATCGCGATATGTACCTTTTCATCTTCCGTGTAACCCGACAGCCGTATAACTTCCATGCGGTCCAGCAGCGCCGGCGGTATGTTCAGCGTATTCGCTGTTGCAACAAACATCACGTCGGAAAGATCATACTCAACTTCAATGTAATGATCGACGAATGTATGATTCTGCTCGGGATCGAGCACTTCAAGCAGCGCGCTCGCCGGATCGCCGCGAAAGTCCATGCCCATCTTGTCGACTTCATCGAGCAAAAAGAGCGGATTTCGCACTGCGACCTTGGTCATGTT
This sequence comes from Betaproteobacteria bacterium, assembly GCA_025360445.1. Lineage (GTDB taxonomy): Bacteria > Pseudomonadota > Gammaproteobacteria > Burkholderiales > SG8-41 > PALSA-1004. Next base: position 2,042 of record JANYCE010000214.1, on the reverse strand, counting down.
TTGCAAAATCTTGCCGGGCATCGAACCTATATAGGTCCGGCGATGGCCGCGAATCTCCGATTCGTCGCGCACGCCGCCCAACGACATGCGAACAAATTTGCGGTTGGTTGCGCGTGCGATTGATTGACCCAGCGACGTCTTACCGACGCCCGGAGCGCCTACCAGGCACAGAATCGGCGCTTTCATTTTGTCGACGCGCTGTTGCACTGCGAGGTACTCGACAATGCGTTCCTTAACTTTATCGAGACCGTAATGATCTTCGTCCAGCACTGCTTCGGCCTTGACGAGATCGGTGCTGATTTTGCTTTTTTTCTTCCATGGCAGCGACACGATGGCGTCAATATAATTGCGCACCACGGTTGCCTCGGCTGACATCGGCGACATCAAACGCAGCTTCTTGAATTCAGTGTCGGCTTTCTTGCGTGCATCTTTAGGCATATGAGCCGATTTGATGCGCTTCTCCATGTCGTCCAGATCGGCGCCCTCTTCGAGTTCACCCAATTCCTTCTGAATAGCTTTTACCTGCTCGTTCAAATAATACTCACGCTGGCTTTTCTCCATCTGACGCTTAACGCGGCCACGTATACGCTTTTCGACCTGCAGGATGTCGAGTTCACCTTCAATCAGTGTCAGCAGATGCTCCAACCGCTTCTTGGCGCCGAACATTTCGAGAACTTCCTGTTTTTGTTCGAGCTTAAGCGGCAAATGCGCCGCGATCGTATCGGCGAGGCGGCCGGGTTCATCGATGCCGGACAGCGATGTCAGAATTTCAGGCGGAATTTTCTTGTTGAGTTTCACATACTGGTCGAATTGCGCTACCAATGTGCGGCGCATGGCTTCCACTTCCGCCGTGATCTCGTTATCCGCTTCGATCGGCGTGGCTTCGACAGTGAAATGACTGGTCACATCGATCACTTGATTGATGTGCGCACGCTGGTTACCTTCGACGAGCACCTTGACCGTGCCATCAGGCAGTTTCAACATCTGCAAAATGTTGGCAACCGTGCCGATCGAATAAAGATCTTCGGGTGCGGGATCATCTTTGGCCGCGGACTTTTGCGCGATTAACACGATGCTTTTGCCGGCTTCCATCGCGGTCTCAAGCGCTTTGATTGATTTCGGTCGACCGACAAACAGCGGGATGACCATGTGCGGAAATACCACCACGTCACGCAAGGGCAAAAGCGGCAAATGCACCATATTCGTCACTTGGTCAGCGGGATTGGACATGTAGGTTTACCTGGTTGTAAATACAAGGGGAAAGAATACAAAAGAGCTACGGCGGGCTTCCGACTTCATTTGCGACGGCCCCGCCGTGGCACTCGCAGGCGCACGGCGAGGATATTGCGAAATAATTATACCGAACCCGCCACCTTGGGTTGGTCGGAATAGATGAGGATAGGCCGTATATCTGTGCCAATTGAGCCTTCGTCAACCACCACTTTAATGACGTTATCGAGTGAAGGCAGATCAAACATAGTGTCGAGCAACGTTTGCTCAAGTATCGAGCGCAGCCCGCGGGCGCCGGTTTTTCGCTCAAGCGCCTTGCGTGACACGGCTTTCAATGCGGCGTCGCGCACTTCAAGTTCGACGCCTTCCATCGCAAACATTTTTTGATATTGCTTGAGCAACGCGTTTTTCGGCTCAGTCAGGATCTGGATTAACGCGACTTCATCGAGTTCCTCGAGCGTTGCCACCACGGGCAAGCGGCCGACAAACTCCGGAATGAGCCCGTATTTGATCAAATCTTCCGGCTGCACGCTGCGCAACACCTTGGTCGCATCCTTGCGATTGTCGCGGCTTTTCACCTCAGCGCCAAAACCAATGCCGCCCTTTTCGGAGCGCGCGCGAATGACCTTGTCGAGGCCGTCGAAAGCGCCGCCACAAATGAACAATATGTTCGTGGTGTCGACCTGCACGAATTCCTGATTCGGATGCTTGCGCCCGCCTTGCGGTGGCACTGACGCGATCGTTCCTTCGATAAGTTTTAAGAGCGCCTGCTGCACGCCCTCGCCCGATACGTCTCGCGTAATGGACGGGTT
>JANYCE010000191.1 GCA_025360445.1 Betaproteobacteria bacterium | reverse complement strand
CCTGTTTCATCCAGCATCGCACGCACGCGTCCGAAAACGGCGCCTGCCAGAATGATGTCGCCGCGCTTCAGAGTTCCAGATTGCACTAACACCGTAGCCACCGGCCCGCGGCCCTTGTCGAGTCGCGCTTCGATCACGATTCCCTTCGCCGGCGCATCTTTTGCCGCCCTGAGCTCCAATACCTCGGCTTGCAGTAATACGCTTTCAAGTAATTTATCGATGCCTTCACCCGTTTTTGCGGATACCGGCACGAACATCGTGTCGCCGCCCCACTCTTCGGGCACTACTTGCTGACCAGCGAGATCCTGCTTGATGCGCTCGGGATTCGATTCGGGTCGGTCAATCTTATTCAGTGCGACGACCATCGGTACTTTTGCGGCTCTCGCGTGAGCAATTGCCTCTATGGTTTGCGGCATCACGCCATCGTCTGCAGCAACCACCAGAATGACGAGATCGGTCACCTTCGCGCCGCGCGCGCGCATCGCGGTGAAAGCTTCATGGCCCGGCGTATCGAGGAAGGTAATCATCCCGCGCGGCGTCTCGACGTGATACGCGCCGATGTGCTGAGTAATTCCCCCGGCTTCACCACTGGCGACGCGAGTGCGGCGTATGTGGTCGAGCAGCGATGTCTTACCATGATCTACGTGCCCCATCACGGTGACGACGGGGGCTCGTGACTCGAGCTTAATCGCCTCATGGTGGCCTGCGTCAGACAAAAATGAGTCGGGATCGTCGAGTTTCGCACGGCCCGGCTTATGTCCCATTTCTTCGACGACAATCATCGCCGTGTCCTGATCGATGACCTGATTAATTGTCACCATAGTGCCGAGCTTCATCATGACCTTGATGACCTCGGCCGCCTTCACTGACATTTTCTGCGCGAGCGCTGCCACGGTGATAGTTTCCGGAATATTGACTTCCCGAATGATGGGTTCTAACGGCGCGGCAAACGCGTGTTCGCCAGCCGGCTCGTCGCTGCCGTGTTTGGCGTGGCGATCCTTGCGTGTTCGCCAGCCCATGCCACCGCCCATGTCTCCACGGGTTTTGATTGAGCGACGCTTGACGCTTTCGTCGCGCCACACTACTTCTTTAACTGTTTTCTTTGCCTTCTTGTCGGCCTTCGGCTTTTCGCCCGGCTTAGGCTGCGGCTTATGAAGCGTCCCCTCAGCCAGCGGAGCTGGGACGGGCACTGGGACTGCCACAGGTGCCGCTGCTTGAGTGACGGCGGCTGGCACCGGGTCTGCAACCGGCTCAGTCCCAGCTTTCTTTCGGCGTACGCGCGACTGCTTTTCGAGGACCTCTTCGCTTTGCAGCGCGATCAATTCTGCTTGCTTTTTCGCCTCGGCTTCGCGTTTTGCCATTTGACTGGCGTCGACTATCGGCATTGGTGCTAAGGGGACGGGGGGCGGCGCCTCGACGGGCGGCATTTCGGCGACCACATCGCGCTTAACGAGCACGCGTTTTTTGCGCACTTCTACCTGAATAGTGCGCGCCTTGCCTGTGCTATCGGACTTCTTGATTTCGGTTGTTTGCTTGCGCGTGAGGGTTATCTTATTTTTAACTTCGCGCGCGCCATGCGCCTGCCGAAGATAATCAAGCAGTTGCGTCTTGTCTTTTTCAGTCAGTACAGTTTCGTCCGCCAATTTTTTCACGACACCGGCAGTTTGCAATTGCTCGATCAGCAACTCGATCGGCAGACCGAGTTCCTTCGCGAATTGTGTGACGTTGAGCAGTGCCATGGTAAACTCCGGGTGTAGTTAGACGAACCACGGCGCGCGAGCGGTCATGATAAGTTGCTTCGCGCGCTCGGCATCGATACCTGTCATCTCAACCAGGTCGTCCGTCGCAAGATCAGCAAGATTTTCTTTCGTGATGACGCCTTGTTCGGCAAGCTGGCGCGCAACTTGATTGTCCATTCCTTCAAGTGTCAGCAGGTCTTCGACGTCATGCTCAAGTTTTTCCTCAGTCACGATCGCCTGAGTCAGCAACGCGTTCCGCGCGCGGCTGCGTAATTCGTTGACCGTATCTTCATCAAACGATTCAATTTCCAGCATCTCTGCGACGGGCACATAAGCCACTTCTTCAAGGGTGCCAAACCCCTCCTGCACGAGGATGTCAGCGACTTCCTGATCGACGTCTAGTTTTTCCATAAACACGTTGCGAACAATGGCCGATTCTTCCTCGCTCTTTTTCTGTGACTCATCGAGCGTCATGAGGTTAAGTTCCCACCCCGTCAGCTCACTCGCAAGTCGCACGTTCTGGCCCGTGCGGCCAATGGCCTGCGCAAGATTTTCTTCATCAACCACGATGTCCATACTGTGTTTTTCTTCGTCGACCGTTATCTTGCTGACTTCGGCCGGCGCAAGCGCATTGATCACAAACTGGGCCGGATCGTCTGACCACAAGATAATGTCGATGCGTTCGCCGCCAAGTTCGGAGGTCACTGCCTGCACCCGCGAACCCCGCATTCCAACGCACGTACCAATCGGATCGACGCGTGGATCGTTGGATTTAACTGCAATCTTGGCGCGTGAACCGGGGTCGCGCGCGGCCGCTTTTATTTCAAGCAAACCGTCTTCCAGTTCAGGGACTTCCAATTCAAATAACTTGACTAAAAACTCGGGCGTGATACGTGAGAGGACGATCTGAGGTCCCCGGCTGACGCGGTCCACTTTCCATAGATAGGCGCGCACGCGATCGCCGGGCCGCAGATTTTCCTTCGGTATCATCTGGTCACGCGGTAATAATGCTTCAACACGGCCTGACTCAATAATTGCGCTGCCGCGCTCCATGCGTTTAATGACACCAGTCACCAAATGCTCTTCGCGCGCCAGAAAATCGCTAAGAATTTGCTCTCGCTCGGCATCGCGAATTTTTTGCAAGATAACTTGTTTGGCGGCTTGGGCGCCAATACGGCCGAATTCGACCACGGGTAACGGCTCTTCTATAAATTGTTCGAGTTGAATCTCGGAATCGCGTTCGCGCGCCTCATCCAGCGTTAATTGACGCACGGTTGCTTCCAGTGATTCGTCGGCCACTACCTGCCAGCGGCGAAATGACTTGAACTCACCGGTGGACGGATCCACTTCTACTCGCACATCGATATCTTCCGTGAAGCGCTTTTTGGTCGCCGACGCGAGCGCCAGCTCAAGCGCACCGATAACGATGTTCTTGTCGACGTTCTTTTCTCTCGCCAACGCGTCAACTAGCAACAACAATTCGCAACTCATATTCGCCTCCTAAATGTTTGGAACCAGACGTGCTTTTTCAATGTTGCTCAGATCGAGCGCAAGCAATTTTCCGTCTACTTCCAATCCGAGTTTCCCGTCGTTCACCGCACGTAAGGTGCCGACAAAATTACGTTGCCCATCTAATGCAAGCCGCAACTTCAAGCGCGCCTTCTCGCCTACGAATCGGGTGTAGTCCGAATCCTTACGCAAAACTCGGTCAAGCCCCGGTGACGAAACCTCAAGCCGTTCGTACGCTACATCTTCGACTTCGAAGACCCGGGACAATTGCTGACTAATAACCGCGCAATCTTCGATTACGACTCCGCCTTGCTTGTCAACAAATACCCGCAACAAACTGCCCTTGCCGGAGCGCTCCCACGCAACTAGCTCATAACCAAGGCCACTCACCGTGGTTTCCAGTAACTGTGCAAAG
>JANYCE010000182.1 GCA_025360445.1 Betaproteobacteria bacterium | reverse complement strand
GCTATCTACCGCGAGCTTGCGCAGCTTCCAACCCGACCTCGTCAGTTCTTGCGCGGGCTTGGCGACGCACGGGTGCTCGATCGCGCTAACTACAATCTGCGCGGGCTTCAACATCCCCGCCGCGCCTTTAATGAAGGCATTGTTCGCTTCGGTGCCGCCGCTCGTAAAAACCACCTGCACTGGCTGCACGCCGACCAGCGCCGCGACTTGTTCGCGCGCCTGATTCACGGCCTTGCGCGCGAGCGTACCGAACTCGTGCCGGCTCGACGCATTGCCGAATTGGTCGCGCAAATACGGCAGCATTGCCGCGAGCACGCGCTCGTCGAGCGGCGTCGTCGCGTTGTGGTCGAAATAGACGTGCGTCATTTGCATTAACTCAGCCGCATTAACTCAGGCCGTTGCGGGATTGCGCTCACGCTTGGCGGCGCTCCCGCGCATGTCGTGGACCTGGACTACGCCTTGCTGCTTGCCTTTTTGCTCGTCGACGAGTTGCTTCAACGACACCGCGCGCAGGTAATCGAGAATGTGCTGGTTCAGATTAGCCCACAGATCGTGCGTGATGCATTTGCCATCGTCGTGGCAGTTTTCCTTGCCGCCGCATTGGGTCGCGTCGATTGGCTCATCCACCGCCACGATAATGTCGGCGACGGACATGGCGGACATTTCACCAGCAAGGCAATAGCCGCCGCCCGGCCCGCGCACACTGTCCACAAGGCCTTTTCGGCGCAACTTGCCAAATAGCTGCTCAAGATAAGACAGGGAAATCTTTTGTCGCCGGCTGATCTCAGCGAGTGTCACCGGACCGCCGCCATGGCGCATGCCCAAGTCAACCATCGCCGTTACCGCAAACCGCCCTTTTGTAGTGAGTCTCATTCTATGCCTCTCAATAGATCATGGACTTACCGAGTATTTCTACGAAGTTACCTTTAAAATAATTTCGCCAGTTATAGCTAAACTAATACACGATTTATTTAGTCGACTATACAATACCCGATAGATTCAGTCAACAATACGGTTCAGGTAGTCTGCGTCGAAATTCTCACGCTTGCCGACCCTGCCACAGTCGACGCCTAACTGTTTTAGCTGTTCGAGTATCTGCTCGAGACGCTGGTCGGTGCTGACGCTGTGGTCGATCAGTTCGTGGATCGCTTTCGCGATCGGGTCGTTCATGTCGCTGCCGATCGCATAGGCCGAAAAGCCGCTGACGTCGCTCGTCTGCACCGCGATGATGCGCGCTGGAATACCGATTGCGGTCGCACCGGGCGGCACGTCTTTAACCACGACCGCGTTGGAACCTACGCGTGCGCGGTCGCCGATTTTTATCGGCCCGAGTATTTTGGCGCCCGCGCCAAGCACGACGCCGTTCCCGAGCGTCGGATGGCGCTTACCCTTGTTCCACGAGGTGCCGCCCAGCGTGACGCCGTGATACAGCGTGCAGTCGTCGCCGATTTCAGCCGTCTCGCCAATGACGACACCCATGCCGTGATCGATGAAAAAGCGCCGGCCGATTCGCGCCCCCGGGTGAATTTCAATGCCCGTAAGCCAGCGTCCGATGTGCGAAACCATGCGCGCAAACCAACGCAGGCGTTCGCCCCACAACCAGTGCGCGAACCGATGCACCAGCAACGCATGCAATCCGGGATAACAGGTAATGACTTCCCAAGCATTGCGAGCGGCCGGATCACGTTCAAAAACAACCGCTATTTCTTCTTTAAGGCGTGAGAACATGATTGATTTAACAAGGAAATAGTCGCGCTAGCATACGTTGCCCCACTAAATTGATCAACTATTGTTAACCGGGCAGGGACAAATCTGCTGGCGAGCGTCAGTCGCGGGGTGTTTTGCGCACGGTATTCAAGAAGCCGCGCAGAATATTGACCTCATCGGATTCGAGCCGCGCGCGTGCGAGCAGGCGCCGCAGGCGCGGCAGCAGGCGCTTCGGATTGGCCGGGTCAAGGAAGCCGCTGTCTATCATCGTCTCTTCGAAATGCCGGTACAGCTGCTCGACCTGCGCAGCTGTTGCCGGACTGAATTGCGGCGCCTGGATCACAGTGCCGGCTTGCAGGGCCATGCGCAATTCATAGGCGAAAATCTGCACTGCGGCGCCGAGATTGAGCGACGAGTAATCGGGATTCGCCGGCACATACGCCCACAGGTTGCAAAGACTTGCTTCATCATTGCTCAAGCCCGACGTTTCGTTGCCGA
>JANYCE010000163.1 GCA_025360445.1 Betaproteobacteria bacterium | reverse complement strand
GCCTTGGCGGCCGTCGGGCGTGCCGGTGAAATTGGTGCCGGTCTGCGCGGCGCCATGAATCATCACAATCGGGTATGGATGTTTCTGCACAACGGGCAAGCGATATTCGACATACATCTGGCGCGCCATCAGCGGGCCTTTGTCTGAGTCGACGTAGCGACCGCCGACGAAGAAATAACCTTCGCGCAGTTTGTCATTGTCAGATGTGGTCGCGCAGGCGGCGACCAACAAAAGCGCGAATGCACCTGCCAGAATTTTTGATTTGACGATCATGGTTTCTTCTCCGGTGGTCGAGATTTATTCATTGCAAAGATTTGCTGCGACGGCTCCCAAATATCTGTTTATACGCTTTTCTGTTGAACAGAATGTGCCGGGTAAGCGGGCATGGCATCGAAAAGCCGCGCTCGCCAACTCACAACCGCACTCACGTCAACGCCGCGCAGGCGCGTTGAATGCGCGCCATGCCCTCCTTCAGTTGCTCCATCGACGTCGCGTACGAGACCCGAAAGTACGGAGACATTCCGTAGGCGTCTCCCTGCACGACTGCCACGCCCACGCTGTCGAGCAGGTAAATGGTGAAGTCCTGGTCGTTGCGGATTTCTTTTCCTTCCGGCGTCTTTTTACCAATGACGCCGGCGCAATTCGGAAACACATAAAACGCGCCCTCCGGCTGGTGGCACTTCAAGCCCGGTGCTGCGTTCAGCATGGCCACCGCGACATCGCGGCGCTGCCTGAAAATCGCCGCGCGTTGCGGAATAAAATCCTGCGGACCGTTAAGCGCTTCCACCGCGGCCGCCTGGCTAATTGAACTCGGGTTCGACGTGCTCTGCGACTGCAGCTTGCGCATGGCCCGTATGAGTTCGACCGGACCGCCGCCGTAACCAATGCGCCAGCCGGTCATCGCATACGCCTTGGAGACGCCGTTGATGGTCAGCGTGCGGTCGTACAGGCGCGGCTCGACTTGCACGGGGGTGGCGAAGCGGTGTCCGTCATAGAGCAGGTGTTCATACATGTCGTCTGCCATCACCCATACATGCGGATGGCGCAACAGCACCGCAGTAAGTTTTTGCAGATCATCATGGCTGTACGCTGCGCCGCTCGGATTGCAGGGCGAATTCAACGTGAACCATTTTGTCTTCGGCGTAATTGCGCGCTCGAGGTCGGCCGGCTGCAGCTTGAAGCCATGCGACTCCGGGCACGGCACCACCACCGGCGTTCCTTCCGCGAGCAGCGTCATGTCCGTGTACGACACCCAGTACGGCGCCGGCACGATTACTTCGTCGCCCGGATCGAGCGTCGCCATCAGTGCGTTGAAAATTACCTGCTTGCCGCCGGTGCCAACCGTGATTTGTTCAGGCGCGTAGTCCAGACCGTTCTCGCGTTTGAACTTGCCGCAGATAGCCTGTTTTAATTCGGGCGTGCCGTCGACCGCGGTATAGCGGGTCTGATTGCGCGCCATCGCCGTAACCACGGACTCCTTGACGTTGTCGGGCGTCGTGAAATCCGGTTCGCCAATAGCAAGCGAAATGATGTCGCGGCCCTGCGCTTTAAGTTCACTGGCGCGCTGGTTGGCTGCATTGCTCGGCGATTGCTTGATGCGCGCCATGCGCGACGCGATTATCGAACGTGGCTTCATATCAGGCGCATTCAATTGTGTCTCCTGTGCTCAGTTGAGCTTGATGTTGGCTTGCTTGACGACGCGCGCCCATTTTTCGGACTCGGCCCGGATGTAGGCGCCAAACTGTTCCGGTGTGTCGCCGATCACGAAATTTCCTTGCGCGACAATCTTCGGCTTAACGTCCGGCAGATTCATCACTCGCACGATCTCGCGATTGAGCTGGCTTACCAACTCCCGCGGCATTCCCGCGGGGCCGACGATGCCGTTCCAGTTAAGCGATTCGAAACCGGGTAAGCCCGATTCAGCCATCGTCGGCAGATCCTGCGCGACGGCGAGTCGCTCGCGGCCCGTGACCGCGAGCGCGCGCAGACGCCCCGATTTTACAAACTGCAAATTATCGATTGAAGTGGAAAACGTCATCGACACCTGACCGCCAAGCATCTCGGGCATGATCGGCCCCGTACCTTTGTACGGTACGTGCAGCAGATCGATGCGCGCCAACTGGTTAAGCAACTCGCCGTTCATGTGCGAAATCTGCCCGACGCCGGCCGACGCATAGGTGAGTTGGCCCGGCCGTTTTTTGGCCAACGCGATCAGCTCGCGCAAGTTCGCCGCTGGCACCGACGGATGCGTCAGCAGGAACGACGGCCCGCCGATTAAGTTGGTAATCGCCGTAAAGTCGCGCGTCGCGCTGTAGGTGACCGACGCCTGCAAATGCGGCAGCACCGCGAGCGTGCCCGTGTTGCCGATGAGCAACGTATAACCGTCGGGCGCCGCGCGCGCGACCAGTTCGGTTCCGAGCGCCCCGCCCGCACCGGGCCGGTTGTCGACGACGACCACCTGCCCCATGCTTTCCGTGAGCTTCATGCTGACCACGCGCGCCGCATAATCCGACGGTCCGCCCGGTGGAAATGCCACGACGATATGCAGCGGCTTGACCGGAAAGCTCTGCGCCAGCGCGAGCGAAGACGTCGCTGCAGCGAGAGCGGCCGCGAGGCGAACGACAACGGCGTGACCATGGGGATGTTTAATTTGCGACATATCGTGCCCTCCTTATTGTGGCTGATGAGCCCGGCAGGCCATGCTAGACGCCGCGGCGAAATGGGTGACGCGTAATTCCAACTTTCCACCGCTACCTTTATTGCAATTTTTAATCCGCCCGCATCCCTGCCGCTTTCGCGATCTTCGTCCATTTGGTCGTCTGCGCGACGACGAAGGCACCGAACTGGTCAGGCGTCTGGTTCTGGAGTTCGGTGCCCTGCGCAAGCGCTTTATCTTTGACTTCCGGATTGTCGACGATGCGATTAAATTCACGATTCAGCCGCACCACCAGCGCCGTTGGCAAGCCGCGCGGCGCGAGTATGCCATTCCACGCCGACACGTCGAAACCGGGTAATCCGGATTCGGCGACGGTCGGCAGATCGGGCACGGCCGCCGCGCGTTTGGCGCTGCCAATCGCAATGCCACGCAGACGTCCGCTCTGAATCAGCGGCACGCACGGCGGCAACGACAGAAAAGCCATTTGCGTTTCGCCGCCAATCAACGCGGTGATTGCCGCGGCAGTTCCCTTGTACGGCACATGCGTGATGTTCAGGCCGGTCATCAGC
>JANYCE010000127.1 GCA_025360445.1 Betaproteobacteria bacterium | reverse complement strand
GATTCAAAATGAATTGCGCGCGCAGACCGTCGCGATGGCGCACGCACTGAAAGTTGTCGGCTTGATGAACGTGCAGTTCGCCATTCAAAACGGCGTGATCTACGTGCTCGAAGTAAACCCGCGGGCGTCGCGCACCGTTCCTTTCGTGTCGAAAGCGACCGGGTTGCCACTCGCCAAGATTGCGGCGCGGTGCATGACGGGCACCTCTCTCGCCGCGCAGGGCCGCTTGATTGAAGTGGTGCCGCCGTATTTTTGCGTGAAAGAAGCGGTGTTCCCGTTTATCAAGTTCCCCGGCGCGGATACCATACTGGGACCTGAGATGAAGTCGACCGGCGAGGTCATGGGTGTCGGCCTCACGTTCGGCGAGGCGTTCGTGAAATCGCAGCTCGCAGCAGGCGACCGGCTGCCGGAATCCGGCAAGGTATTCATTAGCGTGCGTGACGCCGATAAGCCGGCGGCAGTTGCGATTGCGCATGATCTCGTCGCGCTCGGTTTCCAGCTCGTCGCCACGCGCGGCACCGCCGCAGCGCTTGCCGCGGACGGCCTGGCGGTACTGCCGATCAACAAGGTGGCCGAAGGCCGGCCGCACGTGGTTGACATGATCAAGAACAGCGACGTCGCGTTGATCGTCAATACGGTCGAGGAAAAGCGCACGGCGGTGCGCGACTCCTATGCGATCCGCCGTGCCGCTCTGCAGGCGCGGATTACTCTTTACACGACGCTGGCGGGCGCGCGCGCCGCTTGCACCGGTATGCAACAATCGCGCGTGCTGACGGCCTACGATGTGCAGGGATTGCATCGCAGGATTGCGGCGCAAACAACGCAAACGGAACGATAGATATGGCAAAAACACCCTTGACCGTGGTTGGCGCGGAGAAGCTGCGTGCCGAATTGCAGGAGCTGAAGACTGTGTTGCGGCCTTCGATCATTGCGGCGATCGCAGAGGCGCGTGCGCATGGTGACCTGTCTGAAAATGCCGAGTACGCGGCGGCAAAAGAGCGCCAAAGTTTTACTGAGGGGCGCATCGCCGAAGTTGAAAGCAAATTGTCGAACGCGCAAGTCATCGATCCGAAGCTGATCGACGCCGACGGCGGCTGCGTGTTCGGCGCCACCATTGAACTTGAAGACATGAATAGCGGCGAAGTCGTGACTTATCAGATCGTCGGCGACGACGAAGCCGATATCAAGCAGGGCAAAATATCGATTAGCTCGCCGATCGTGCGCGCATTGATCGGCAAGCATCCAGGCGACGTGGCTGAGGTCAAAGCGCCGGGTGGCGTGCGCGAATACGAGATACGGGACGTGAAGTATATTTGAGACGGCGCTCGTGCCTCAAAGCGCGCTCCGCGAACAAATGTCCTCGCCGTCACGATGAAAACACTCACTGAAGCCATTTATGCGATCGCGCTGACCCTATGGATCGGCGGCATGTGGGCGATTGGATATCTGGTCGCACCGACGCTGTTTTACAGTGCGGATCGCGGGATGGCAGGTGCGCTCGCGGGGAAACTGTTCACGCTGATCGCGTATGTTGGAATCAGCTGCGCGATATATTTATTGCTGTTTCGGCTAGTGCGTTTCGGTGGGACCTGCTTTAAGCAAGGCATTTTTTGGATCGTGCTCATCATGTTGCTGCTGATACTGGCGGGCGAATTCGGCGTGCAGCCCATACTTGGCAGCCTTAAAGATCAAGCATTGCCCAAGGGCGTCATGGAAAGCGTGTTCCGGGATCGTTTCGCCACCTGGCACGGCGTCGCGAGCGTGCTTTATCTGATTCAAAGCATTCTTGGCGTATTGCTAGTCTGGTTGCACGCCCGCACGCGCTAACCGCGGGCGCCCGAAAATCAATGCTGAAAACTGCGCTTCGTTCGGCGGGCCGGTTTGGGCCTGATTTTAGTTTTCTTCTTCGGCGCGACGACGGCTTCGGCCGGCCGCGGACGGTAAATGACCAGGATCTTGCCGATGTGTTGAACAGGGGCCGCGTGCAGGGTAGTGCAAATCTCGCCCAGAAAGCGGACGCGCGTTGCATGCTCGTTGGCCATGATACGAATCTTAATCAACTCATGACTAACAAGGTTTTGATGAATTTCGTTCATCACAGGCGTGGTCAGGCCGGCATCGCCGACCATGACGACCGGATTGAGCGCGTGGGCACGAGCGCGCAGTGCGCGGCGCTGGACAGAAGTGAGGTCTAATATCATGGCGGCATCGTAACCGATGAAACGAACCAAGACCAGCAAACAGTGGATGATGGAGCACATCAATGATGTCTACGTGCAACGCGCGAAGGCGGAAGGCTATCGCTCGCGCGCAGCTTATAAGTTGATCGAGGTTCTCGAACGCGACAAGCTAATCAAGCAAGGCATGGTCGTCGTCGATCTGGGGGCAACGCCGGGCGGCTGGTCGCAGGTCGCAGCCGCTAAAGTTGGTGCCGGCGGGCGCGTAATTGCGCTTGATCTGTTGCCGATGGATGCGCTGCGTAATGTCACCTTTCTGCAAGGGGACTTTCGTGAGGAAAGTGTGGCGCGCGCGGTAGAGCAGGAACTCGCCGGCCGCGCGATAGACCTTGTTTTAAGCGATATGTCCCCCAATATCAGCGGTATCGCTTTAAGCGATCAGGCGCGTGCAATGCATTTGGCCGAACTTGCGCTTGAATTTGCAGTAAAACATTTGAAACCAGGCGGCGGCTTGCTGGTCAAAGTATTTCAGGGGTCTGGGTTCCAGGAATTTCTGCGCGAGATGCGTAGCCGTTTTAAACAGGTGGTTACGCGCAAGCCGGAAGCGTCGCGAGGACGCAGCAATGAGTTGTATCTGCTGGGCAAGGAGCGTAAGGCCGGTGACTGACGGGATTACAGTAGTCCGGCGGGCGCGTAAAAAGCTTTGATGCGGCCCGCTGGAAAATTTGCACATTTTGCGCGCCGGCGGTTAGCGCGTAAGCTTCCTCGAATATCCGCTTCATCACAGCCCTAACCAACAGCTATAGAACGGTTTAGAATTGAACGATATATACGGGTTTAAACGGCTCATTAGTCATAAGGACTCACGTTGAATAATTTGATCAAGAACGTAGCGATCTGGCTTGTTATCGCGGTCGTATTAATGACTGTGTTCAATCAATTTAGCAGCCGCCAGGCCGCGCAAAGCGTCATCCCCTATTCCCAGTTCATGGACGAAGTGAAGCAGGGACGCGTAACTTCGGCGCAGGTCGAAGGGCGCACCGTGCGCTGGATAGCCCAGGACAACCGCAAGTATGTAACTTACAGCCCGGGTACTTTGGGCGACTTGTGGATGGTCAGCGACCTGCTGAAGTCCGGCGTGAAAGTAGACGCCAAGCCCGAAGAGGAGCAGTCGTTCCTGATGAATATCTTTATTTCCTGGTTTCCAATGCTGCTGTTGATCGGCATCTGGATATTCTTTATGCGGCAGATGCAGGGCGGGGGCCGGGGCGGTGCGTTTTCGTTTGGCAAGAGTCGCGCGCGCATGATGGACGAGAACAACAACTCTGTAACGTTTACAGACGTGGCCGGCTGCGAAGAGGCCAAAGAAGAAGTGTCGGAACTCGTCGAATTTCTGCGCGATCCCGGCCAGTTTCAAAAGCTCGGCGGACGTATCCCGAAAGGCGTGTTGATGGTGGGCTCGCCGGGCACCGGCAAAACGCTGCTCGCACGCGCTATCGCGGGCGAAGCCAAAGTCCCGTTTTTCAGTATCTCTGGTTCCGACTTCGTCGAGATGTTTGTCGGCGTTGGCGCGGCACGAGTGCGGGATATGTTCGAGCAGGCGAAAAAGCATGCACCGTGCATTGTCTTTATCGATGAGATTGATGCGGTTGGCCGTCAGCGCGGCGCCGGCCTGGGCGGCGGCAATGACGAGCGCGAGCAGACGTTAAACGCGCTGCTTGTCGAAATGGACGGGTTTGAGGGCTCCGCTGGTGTCATCGTGATCGCCGCGACTAACCGCCCCGACGTACTGGATCCCGCTTTGATGCGCCCAGGTCGCTTCGACCGCCAGGTCGTAGTGCCGTTGCCGGATATTCGAGGCCGCGAACAGATATTGCTCGTCCATATGCGCAAAGTCCCCGTGGCGCCTGATGTGAAGGCAGACATCATCGGCCGCGGTACTCCAGGCATGTCCGGGGCCGATCTTGCGAATCTCGTTAACGAGGCAGCATTGTTCGCGGCGCGCAAAAATAAGCGCCTGGTCGACATGGACGACTTCGAACAGGCAAAGGATAAAATTTACATGGGTGCTGAACGGCGTTCGATGGTGATGCCGGAAGACGAGCGCGTGACCACCGCCTATCACGAAGCGGGGCACGCCGTCGTCGCATATTCGCTGCCGAAAGCCGATCCGGTGCACAAAGTAACGATCATTCCGCGGGGGCGCGCGTTAGGCCTGACCTGGATGCTGCCCGAGGAGGATCGGCATGGTAAAGACCGCGAGCATTTGTTGCAGGACATCTCGGTGTCGTTGGGAGGCCGCATCGCTGAAGAAGTGTTTTTAGGCCAGATGACAACCGGCGCGAGCAGCGATTTCCAGAATGCGACGACACTCGCGCGCCGCATGGTCACCGAATGGGGTATGTCGGATGCGCTCGGGCCGATGGTTTACGGCGAGAACGAGGGCGAAGTGTTCCTCGGCCGTTCGGTCACCACGCACAAGAACATGTCGGAAGCCACGATGCAGAAAGTCGACGCCGAATTGCGGCGCATCATCGATCAACAGTATCTGGTCGCGCGCAAAATCATCGAAGACAATCGCGCCAAAGTCGAGAAAATGGCGAAAACACTGCTCGACTGGGAAACCATGGATTCCGAGCAACTTAAAGACATCATGGAAGGGCGCGAGCCGCGTCCGCCGAAGCCGGTTGCTGCGACGGCGCCAATCCCGCCTAAGGATCCGCCGCCGAGCCCGGCGACCACCGCTGCGCCGGCGCCGGGAATTTAGCCCTAAAGCTGGCTCGGCGCTGCAGGATGAAGGCTGATTGAGGCCGCGCTGGTTGCGGCCGCGCCTTTATCCTTATGTCGGAAGTTTTACGCCTCGGTAAGTTCACTCTCTCGCTGGCGCGCCCGCTCGTCATGGGTGTCGTCAATGTCACACCCGACTCATTTTCTGACGGCGGCGGCTTCGCTACTACTGGCGCGGCGCTTGATCATGCGCGCCGACTGATCGATGAGGGCGCCGACATTATCGACATCGGCGGCGAGTCGACCCGCCCCGGTGCCGGCAGTGTCGCGCTAGAGGAAGAACGTAAGCGCGTGCTGCCTGTACTCGAGGATTTGGCGGGCGCCGCCGTGCCTATATCGGTCGATACCCAAAAGCCGGCGTTTATGCGCGAAGCGATCGCTGCGGGCGCATCGATGATCAACGACATCAATGCATTGCAGGCGCCGGCAGCAATTGCCGCCATTGCAGCAAGCGATGTTGCGATCTGCCTCATGCACAAGCGGGGTACGCCAGCCGATATGCAGAACGATCCGCGCTATGACGATGTCGTCGGCGAAGTGCTGGCATTTCTTGATACCCGCGTGAACGCCGCGTATGCCGCCAACATCGCGCGCGATCGCATCGTGATCGACCCGGGTTTTGGGTTTGGCAAGACGTTAGAGCATAATCTCGAACTTTTGCGCCATCTCGATCGTTTCCTGGACTTGAAGTCGGCAATACTTGTAGGGATATCGAGAAAGGGGATGCTCGGCCATCTGACCGGGCGCGACGTCAATGAGCGCGTGTATGCAAGCGTGGCCGCAGCGTTGATCGGAGTGGAAAAAGGCGCGCGAATAATACGCGTGCACGATGTCGCAGCGACTCGCGACGCGCTTGCGGTGTGGTCGGCGGTCAACTCAATAACTAAACTATGACAAGAAAATTTTTCGGCACGGACGGGATACGCGGCACGGTCGGCACGGCGCCGATTACTCCTGACTTCGTCTTGCGACTCGGATACGCCGCCGGCAAGGTGCTTGCTCGCGAAGGCAAGACTGCGGCACGACGGACGGTGTTAATCGGCAAAGACACGCGTATTTCCGGTTATATGCTGGAATCGGCGCTCGAAGCCGGGTTGTGCGCGGCCGGTGTCGACGTGTTACTGGTGGGGCCCATGCCGACCCCCGCGGTTGCCTATCTGACCCGCGCCTTGCGCCTGTCCGCTGGTATCGTCATCAGCGCTTCCCATAATCCATACGACGATAACGGCATCAAGTTTTTTTCAGGCTCGGGCGCGAAACTTCCAGACAAAGTCGAAACCGCAATTGAGACCGAGCTCGCGCGGCCTATGCAATGCAGTTTGTCCGCGAAACTTGGCAAGGTGCGCCGGATCGACGATGCGGCGGGACGCTACATCGAATTCTGTAAAAGCACTTTCCCGGCGCACCTTGATCTCAAGGGCTTGAAGGTGGTCGTTGACAGTGCGCACGGGGCGACTTACCACATCGCTTCGCATGTGTTTCACGAACTCGGCGCCGATGTGATTGCAATTGGCAATCAACCCGATGGTCTGAACATCAACGCCCAATGCGGGGCGACCCATCCGCAAGCGTTGCAGGAAGCGGTCAAGCGCGAGCGTGCCGACCTTGGCATTGCGCTTGACGGCGATGGCGACCGACTGTTGATGGTGGATGCCAAAGGCGAGGTCTATGACGGCGACCAACTGCTTTACGTTATAGCGAGCCATCGCATGCGTCAGCGCGTGAAACTGCGCGGCGGCGTAGTGGGCACCCTGATGACAAATTTGGGAACAGAACACGCATTAGGCCGACTTAAAATTCCGTTCGCGCGGGCTAATGTCGGCGACCGCTATGTACTCGAAATGATGCAGCAGCGCGGCTGGGTGTTAGGCGGAGAAAATTCGGGGCACATCATCAGCCTTGATCATCACACCACGGGCGACGGTTTGGTGTCGGCATTGCAAGTACTAGGGGCGCTGCGGGCGGGGCAGGTTTCGCTCGCCGAGGCTGCAGCCAAGGTGAAGCTTTATCCGCAAGTGCTCGTCAACGTTCGGACGTCGCGCAAGATAGGTCTCAATGTTGATCGCCGCATTCAGCAGGCGGTTGCCAAAGCCACCACTGCCCTCGGCGCCAACGGGCGCGTGTTGCTGCGCGCGTCAGGTACAGAGCCGGTGATCCGTGTGATGGTCGAAGGCAAGTCACGCCCGCAAGTAACTACCTGGGCCGAAGCTATTGCCGCCGCCGTGCGCGCGGCCGCGCAGTGAAGCGGAGGACATCGGCGCCCGATGCGTGCTGCGTGCCCGATTTTTGGCATAGCAGCTGGTCGTTACAAGCATCAAAATCCTTCTTTAATCAACGTGCTTGAACGTTGATCAAGACCTGATTTACGTTGACCCTAAAGGGCGTGACCGGTAAAATCTCAAGCCTTTAAGTGGGTGGATTTGGCGATGCGCAGCAAGCTGGTGGCGGGCAACTGGAAGTCCAACGGCGATCTGGCTGCGAACGAAGCGTTGCTTGGTCATATACGCGCGGCGGCTGCCGATTTGCAGGGCGCCACGTGCGCCGTATGCGTACCCTACCCGTATCTTTTTCAAGCGCGACAAGTGCTTGCCGATTCCACGGTGGCGTGGGGCGGACAAGACGTAAGCCAGTTTGGCGCCGGCGCCTATACCGGCGCCGTGACGGCGGTCATGTTGCGCGAGTTTGGTTGTCGCTATGTCCTCGTTGGACATTCTGAGCGCCGCAGTATTTACGGCGAGACTAATGATGTTGTCGCGGCGAAGTTTGGCGCGGCATTGCAGGCCGGACTAACGCCGATACTCTGCGTTGGCGAAACGCTGCAAGAACGTGAGACCGGCGCGATGGAGCAAGTGATCGCTGCGCAGCTTGATGCCGTGATTGAGACGAAAGGTGTGGCAGCGTTGGGTAGTGCAGTGGTTGCATATGAACCCGTGTGGGCTATCGGGACCGGAAAGACCGCGACTCCACAGCAAGCGCAGGCGGCGCATGCGTTTATCCGCGCGAGGATCGCAACGCACGACGCGGCACTGGCGTCAAATTTGGTAATTTTGTATGGCGGCAGCGTGAAAGCCGCAAATGCCGGCGAATTGTTTGCAATGTCCGACATCGACGGTGGATTGATTGGCGGCGCGGCGCTGTTGGCCGAAGAATTCATGGCGATCTGCCGGGCGGCAGAGCGTAAGCAGCAGGCGCCGGTTCAGGTATAACGAGAGGCTTATGGAAACTTTGTTATTGGTAGTGCACGTAATCGCAGCACTGGGCATCATCGGCCTGGTCCTGCTCCAGCACGGAAAAGGCGCCGACATGGGCGCGGCGTTTGGCGGGGGCGCGTCAGGCAGCGTTTTTGGCTCGACCGGCTCGGCAAATTTCTTAAGCCGCGCGACGGCGATTCTCGCGACGGTGTTTTTTCTAACGAGCATGGGCCTCACCTGGTTTTATGCGCATAAAGGTACTTCGAAGGGCGTCATGGGGTCTCAACCGGCATCGCAGGCGCCCGCAGGGACGCCGGCTTCCGACGTGCCCGTGCCAACGCCTGACAAGCCGGCAGGCGATGGCAATTCGAAGTCAAAGGACATACCCAAATAACAGCAGCAACAAAAGTGCGGCACCTGACGGAAAAGTTATTTATCTGTCTGTAGCTACAAGTATTGCCGACGTGGTGGAATTGGTAGACACGCCGTCTTGAGGGGGCGGTGGCGAAAGTCGTGAGAGTTCGAGTCTCTCCGTCGGCACCATTGATTTAGGAAGTGGCAGTATCGATATGCGTGATTTGATTAAGGTCAAAATCGGGCGGCGCGATAGGCGTTGCGGCAAGTGACGCCGAGCAAAGATGGGCAACAGGTCTACAGCGGCAAACAGATTTAGCAAATTTCGAATCCGGATTCATCACCTCAGATGTTAGAAAATTACTTTCCGATTCTGTTGTTCCTCGTCGTCGGCGCAGCCTTCGGGGTAGCGCCTGTCCTGATGGGCAGTGGTATTAGCCGGTTGCTCGGCACCCATCGCCCCAACACTGAAAAAAACTCTCCGTACGAATGCGGCTTCGAGGCCTTCGAAGACGCGCGCATGAAATTCGACGTGCGCTATTACCTGGTAGCTATCCTGTTCATTCTGTTCGATCTCGAGATCGCTTTCCTGTTTCCATGGGCGATCGTGCTGCGCGAGCTCGGTATGTTCGGCTTTCTGGCGATGCTGGTTTTTCTCGCCATTCTCGTCGTAGGCTTTGTTTACGAATGGAAAAAAGGGGCGCTCGAATGGGATTGATCCTGGAGGCTCGGAATGGCTGACGGCGGCGTGATGGATAAAGGCTTTGTGGTGACCAGCGTCGACACGCTGATCAACTGGACACGCACGGGCTCGATGTGGCCGATGACTTTCGGCCTCGCCTGCTGCGCGGTCGAGATGATGCATGCGGGCGCGTCGCGCTATGACCTCGATCGATTTGGCATCGTGTTCCGCCCGAGCCCGCGGCAGTCCGACGTGATGATCGTGGCGGGCACGCTGTGCAACAAAATGGCGCCGGCGCTGCGCAAGGTGTACGACCAGATGGCCGAGCCGCGCTGGGTGATTTCGATGGGCTCGTGCGCCAACGGCGGCGGCTATTACCACTATTCGTATTCGGTCGTGCGCGGTTGCGACCGCATCGTGCCCGTCGACATTTACGTGCCGGGCTGTCCGCCGACCGCCGAAGCGCTGTTGTACGGGATTATTCAGTTGCAAAACAAAATCAAGCGCACGAACACGATCGCGCGCTGAAATGAGCCGGCCAGATGACAACGCGTAGCCAGAGTCTTCTCGAGGGCATCCAGACCGCCTTCGCCGAAAAAATTACGTCGGTATCCGCCGTGCTCGGCGAAGTCACGCTGGTCGTCAAAGCTGCCGATGCGCTCGAGGTCATGACGGCACTGCGGGATCGCGAGGCGCTGCGCTTTGAGCAGTTGATCGACCTCTGCGGCGTCGATTACAGCACATACTCGGGTTATGCAGGCCCGCGTTTTGCCGCGGTCTACCACTTGCTGAGCCTTACGCACAACCACCGGCTGCGGGTGCGCGTGTTCTGTCCGCTTGACGATTTTCCCGTGATCGATTCCGTCATCGGCGTGTGGCCCGCGGCGAACTGGTTCGAGCGCGAAGCATTCGACCTTTTTGGCATCGTGTTCGACGGCCATCCGGACCTGCGCCGCATCCTGACCGACTATGGATTCATCGGTCACCCGTTTCGCAAAGATTTCCCGGTTTATGGCAATGTCGAAATGCGCTACGACCCCGACCAGCAACGCGTGATTTACCAGCCCGTTACGATCGAGCCGCGCGAGATTGTGCCGCGTGTTGTGCGTGAAGAAAACTACGCCGCCGACGAAGGCTTCCGCAAGGGTTGACGCGACATGGCTGAAATTCGCAACTACACCATGAACTTCGGTCCTCAACATCCGGCCGCGCACGGGGTGTTGCGTTTGGTGCTTGAGCTCGATGGCGAAGTCATCGAGCGCGCCGATCCGCATATCGGCCTATTACACCGCGCGACCGAAAAGCTCGCCGAGCACCGCACCTTTCTGCAGTCGGTTCCGTACATGGACCGGCTCGATTACGTGTCGATGATGTGCAACGAACACGCCTACGTGCTGGCGATTGAAAAGTTGATCGGTGTCGACGTGCCGCTGCGCGCGCAATACATACGTGTCATGTTCGACGAGATCACGCGCATTCTTAATCACCTGTTGTGGATAGGCGCGCATGCGCTCGACGTGGGCGCGATGACCGTATTTTTGTACGCGTTTCGCGAGCGCGAAGATTTGATGGATTGCTACGAAGCGGTGTCCGGCGCCCGCATGCATGCCGCGTACTATCGACCGGGCGGCGTATATCGCGATCTGCCGGACAGCATGCCGCAATACGAAGCCTCGCGCATTCACAACAAGACGGCGATCGGCAAGCTCAACGAAAATCGCCAGGGCTCGCTGCTTGACTTCATTGAGGACTTCACGCGCCGCTTTCCGGGCTATGTCGACGACTACGAAACCCTGTTGACGGACAACCGCATCTGGAAGCAGCGCACTGTAGGCATCGGCGTGGTATCGCCCGAGCGCGCGAAGGCGCTCGGGTTCACCGGCCCGATGCTGCGCGGCTCCGGCATCGAATGGGATTTGCGCAAAAAGCAACCGTATGAGGTCTATGACCGCATGCAGTTCGACATTCCGATTGGCGTCAACGGCGACTGTTACGACCGCTACCTCGTGCGCATCGAAGAGTTCCGCCAATCGAACCGTATCGTTCAGCAGTGCATCGAGTGGTTGCGCCACAACCCGGGGCCGGTGATGACCGATAGCCACAAGGTAGCGCCGCCGTCGCGGGTGGCCATGAAGCAAAACATGGAGGAGATGATCCACCACTTCAAGCTTTTCACCGAAGGCATGCACGTGCCGCCCGGCGAGACCTATGCGGCAATCGAGCACCCGAAAGGCGAGTTCGGCATTTATCTGAGTTCGGATGGCGCGAATAAACCGTACCGTCTGAAAATTCGCGCCCCCGGGTATGTGCACCTGTCGGCGCTCGATGAGATGGTGCGCGGGCATATGATCGCAGACGTCGTCGCGATCATCGGTACGCAGGACATCGTGTTTGGCGAAATAGACAGGTGAGCGACCGATGAACGCACCGCTTGCCTTGAGCCCGTCCGCACTCGCATTGATCGACCAGGCGATCGCGAAGTATCCGGCCGACCAGAAACAATCGGCAGTGATGGCGGCATTGACGATTGCACAGCATGAAAAAGGCTGGCTATCGGTGCCGACAATGGATTTCGTCGCGCAGTATCTCGGCATGCCGCCGATTGCAGTCTATGAGGTCGCGAGCTTCTATACGATGTATGACCTGCAGCCCGTCGGCCGCTACAAATTGTCGATCTGTACCAATCTGCCGTGCGCTTTGCAGGGCGCAAACGCCGCTGCCGCGCATCTCAAGCAAAAGCTTGGCATCGAATTCGGCGAAACCTCCGCCGACGGCGCATTCACTCTGAAAGAAGCCGAATGCCTCGGCGCGTGCGGCGATGCGCCGGTGCTACTGGTTAACAATAAGCGCATGGCCTGCGCGATGACCGCCGACAAGCTCGATCAACTTATCGAGGAAATGAAGTAATGGGACTGCCTGTCGCGCCATTTGCCGCTGGCCTGTTCGGTCCGGACGCCGTCATCATGAAGGGCATCACCGGCGCCAACTGGCGTTTGCAGGACTATCTTGCGAGCGGCGGCTACTCTGCGCTCAAGAAAATACTTGCTGAAAAAATTACGCCGGAACAGATCATCGCCGAACTTAAGAAGGGGGCGCTGCGCGGCCGCGGCGGCGCGGGATTTCCGACCGGGCTGAAGTGGAGTTTTATGCCCAAAGGCTACGCGGGCGCCAAATATCTGGTGTGCAATTCCGACGAGGGCGAGCCCGGCACGTTCAAAGACCGCGACATCATGCGCTACAACCCGCACATCCTGATCGAAGGCATGGCGATCGGCGCCTATGCAATGGGAATTCCGGTCGGTTATAACTACATCCATGGCGAAATCTGGGACGTCTACGAGCGGATGGAAGAAGCGCTCGCCGAAGCGCGCGCCGCGGGCTTTATCGGCCAAAACATTCTCGGCTCCGGATTTAGTTTTGAGCTCCACAACCACCACGGATGGGGCGCCTACATTTGCGGCGAAGAAACGGCGTTGCTTGAGTCGCTCGAAGGCAAGAAGGGCCTCCCGCGGTTCAAGCCGCCTTTTCCGGCAAGCTATGGCCTTTATGGCAAGCCGACGACGATCAACAACACAGAGACATTCGCCGCAGTGCCGTGGATTATTAACAATGGCGGCGATGCGTTCCTCGCGCTCGGCAAGCCTAACAACGGCGGCACCAAACTTTTTTCAGTCTCGGGAGATGTTGCGCGGCCCGGCAATTACGAAGTGAAGCTTGGCACGCCGTTTTCCAGATTGCTCGAAATGGCGGGCGGTATGCGCGATGGCAAGAAGCTTAAAGCCGTCATCCCGGGCGGCTCCAGCATGCCGGTGCTGCCGGCCGACATCATGATGGCGACCGACATGGATTACGACTCGATCGCCAAGGCGGGCTCGATGCTGGGTTCGGGCGCGGTGATCATCATGGACGAAACGCGCTGCATGGTGAAGTGCCTGTTGCGCCTGGCGTATTTCTATTATGAAGAATCGTGCGGTCAGTGCACGCCTTGCCGCGAAGGTACTGGTTGGCTTTACCGGATGGTCGATCGCATCGAACACGGCCAGGGCAAAAGCTCTGACCTTGACCTTCTTAATGATGTCGCCGACAACATTCAGGGGCGCACGATTTGCGCGCTCGGCGACGCCGCGGCAATGCCGGTGCGCGCGTTTATCAAACACTATCGCGATGAATTTCAGCATCACATCGATCATAAGCAATGTCTGGTGCCGAACTATAGATAAGGAGAACGTGGCTCCCCATCCTCAATTCCTCCCCTCTTTGAGAGGGCGAGGGGCGGTAAGAGAGTCGCGAAGCAACTGATGTTAGAAATTGAAGTTGACGGGCGCAAACTCGAAGTGCCCGAGGGCAGTACGGTAATGGACGCGACCAACAAGGCCGGCGTCTATGTACCGCATTTCTGTTATCACAAGAAATTGACGATCGCCGCGAACTGCCGCATGTGCCTCGTGCAAGTCGAGAAGGCGCCCAAGCCGCTGCCGGCGTGCGCGACGCCGGTGACCAACGGCATGAAGGTGTTCACGCACTCCGAGCAGGCGACTAACGCGCAAAAAGGCGTGATGGAGTTTTTGCTGATTAACCATCCGCTCGACTGCCCGATTTGCGACCAGGGGGGCGAATGCCAATTACAGGACCTGGCGGTCGGCTACGGCGCCAGCGGCTCGCGCTACGACGAGCCGAAACGCGTCGTCAACAACAAAAATCTGGGCCCGCTGATTGCGACGGACATGACGCGCTGCATACATTGCACGCGCTGCGTGCGCTTTGGCCAGGAGATTGCCGGCGTGATGGAACTCGGTATGATCGGCCGCGGCGAGCACGCTGAAATTATTTCGTTCGTCGGCAAAACGGTTGATTCAGAATTGTCCGGCAACATGATCGATCTGTGCCCGGTCGGCGCGCTCACGTCAAAACCGTTTCGCTATAGCGCGCGCACCTGGGAGTTAACGCGCCACTCGTCGGTAAGTCCGCATTGCGGCCTCGGCTCCAACTTGACAATACAGGTCAAGCAAAACCGCGTCATGCGTGTTCTGCCGCAAGAGAATGAAGCGATCAATGAATGCTGGCTGTCTGATAAAGACCGGTTTGCATACGAGGGGCTCAATTCCGCTGACCGCCTGGTCAGGCCGATGATTAAAGTCGACGGCAACTGGCGCGAAGTGGACTGGCAGGTCGCCCTCGAGTTCGTCGCGAGCGGCCTGCAGACAGTACGCGATCAGCATGGCGCCGCGCAGATCGGTGCGCTCGCCACGCCGCACCAAACGCTTGAAGAGTTATATCTGCTGCAGAAACTTGCGCAGGGCTTGGGCGGCGCGAGTGTCGACTTCCGGCTGCGCCAATCCGATTTCGACGCCGACGGAAAAGTCGTGCCGTGGCTTGGCATGCCGGTCGCCGATATCGGCACGCTTGATCGCGTGCTTATCGTTGGCAGCATGTTGAGAAAAGACCATCCGTTGCTCGCCAACCGCCTGCGTCAGGCGGCCAAGAAGCATCTGCAAATTAATCTGATCAACCCGGTCGACGATGACCTCCTGATGCCAGTC
Source organism: Betaproteobacteria bacterium (assembly GCA_025360445.1). GTDB lineage: Bacteria > Pseudomonadota > Gammaproteobacteria > Burkholderiales > SG8-41 > PALSA-1004. The sequence continues at coordinate 16,142 of JANYCE010000127.1, read as the reverse complement.
GCGAATAAAGCCATCGTCGCACCTTCGCAACTTGTGCATGCGCTCGCTCAGGTGGTCAAGGCCGCCGCGCTGGCGAAAAACGCGTTAATCCCGGCCGACGTTGTGGGAGTCCAAGTGGACGAACCGGCGCAGCGCATCGCAGAGAGTCTCGCGTCCAGCCAGAATGTCGCCGTCTTTCTCGGCAATTTCGCGCAGCATCATCCGGCGGCCACGCAGTTGCATGCGCTCGTGCAGACACTCGCTGATCTCACGGGTGCGAAATTCGGTTTCCTTGGCGAGGCCGCCAACAGTGTCGGCGGTTACCTCGCAGGCGCGATGTCCGGCCTGAATGCGGGCGAACTGGTGGCGCAACCGCGCAAAGCTTATGTATTGCTCGGGGTTGAGCCGGAAGTCGATTGTTTCGATCCGCGGGCAGCGCTGGCAGCAATGAAAAACGCCGAGTTCGTCGTTGCGTTGTCGCCTTATCAGCATCGCGCGCTCGATTACGCGCACGCGTTGCTGCCTGTTGCGCCGTTCACCGAAACCTCCGGCACTTTCGTCAGCACCGAAGGCCGCGTGCAAAGTTTTCGCGGCATGGTGCAGCCTCTGGCAGAAACGCGCCCGGCCTGGAAAGTATTGCGCGTGCTGGGCAATTTGCTCGGCGTCACAGGTTTCGATTACGACAGCAGTGAAGCCGTGTTGAAAGAAGCACTCTCAGGTGGGAGTGTAACGTCACGCTTGAATAACCGCCTGGCCGCTGCTGTAATCGGCAAAACTGAGGTTCCGGCGGAAGGCATCGAGCGCATCGGTGAAGTGCCGATTTATCATGCCGATCCGATCGTGCGCCGCTCAATCCCGCTGCAGAAAACGCGCGATGCCGCTGACCCCGTGGCCGTGATGCACGGTGACTTGTTTGCACAGCTCAATTTACGCGACGGCGATCAAGTCAAAATCAGTCAAGGCGGCGGCTCGGCGATCCTTGCGGCGGCGCGCGACGATAAATTGCCGGCGAACTGCGTGCGCGTGGCGGCGGCACGGCAAATGACCGCCGATCTCGGCGGCATGTTCGGCACCATCACTGTCGAGCGCGTTGAGTCCGGGCCAAAGGTGGCAGTGTGAACGCAGTCGTATTGCCTTTGGTCAATGCAGGCACCTGGGCGTGGGGGCTGCTTGGCGCGTCAGTTGTCGCCCTATTCGGCCAGGAATTCGCGCCTTACGTTTTGTATGCGATCAAAACACTGATTCTGATCATGTGTATCGTGGTGCCGCTGATGCTCTGCGTCGCGTACCTGACGTTGTGGGAACGCAAACTGATCGGCTGGATTCAAGTGCGTATCGGGCCGAATCGCGTGGGGCCGTTTGGCCTGCTGCAGCCAATTGCGGACGGCCTTAAATTGCTGGTCAAGGAAATCATCATTCCGGCCGGCGCGAGTAAATTTCTGTTTGTAGTGGCGCCGATGCTTGCCCTGATGCCGGCGCTTGCGGCTTGGGCAGTAGTGCCGTTCAGTCCGGAACTCGTGCTCGCCAACATCGATGCGAGCCTGCTTTATATTCTGGCTATCACTTCGATGGGCGTCTACGGCATCATCATCGCGGGTTGGGCGTCGAATTCAAAATATGCGTTCATCGGTGCCTTGCGCTCGGCCGCGCAAATCGTTTCGTATGAAATTGCGATGGGCTTCGCGCTGGTTGGCGTGCTGATGGCGGCGCAAAGCCTGAACCTGGGCGAAATCGTAATGAGCCAGGACGGGCGCTATGGCGTGCTCAACTGGTTTTTCATTCCGCTCTTTCCGTTTTTCCTTGTGTACCTGATTTCGGGCGTTGCAGAAACCAACCGCGCGCCGTTCGACGTTGCAGAGGGCGAATCCGAAATCGTCGCCGGTTTTCACGTCGAATACTCGGGCATGACGTTTGCGCTGTTTTTTCTCGCCGAATATGCAAACATGATTTTGGTCTCGACGTTGTGCTCGATACTTTTTCTTGGCGGCTGGTTGTCGCCGGTGCCGCTAGCGCTTGCTGAATTGATTGGCCTGCCATGGCTTGCCGCCGGCAATGCCGGCTGGTTGTTTCTTAAACTCTTCATGGTGGTCTCGACTTTCCTGTGGTTTCGCGCGACGTTTCCTCGGTATCGCTATGACCAGATCATGCGGCTCGGCTGGAAAGTTTTTATTCCCGTAACCATCGTGTGGATCGTGGTGCTCGGCGCGTGGATGCAGACACCGCTCTGGGTCTGGTGGAAATGAGGTCAAAATGCTAGCGGCCATTCGAGATTTCTTTCGCACCTTCCTGCTCATCGAGCTGGTGAAGGGCATGATGCTGACCGGACGCCATTTGTTCGAGCGCAAGATCACCGTGCAGTTTCCGGAGGAGAGAACACCTCAATCGGGGCGTTTTCGCGGCCTGCACGCATTGCGCCGCTATCCGAACGGCGAAGAGCGTTGCATCGCGTGCAAATTATGCGAAGCAGTGTGCCCCGCGCTGGCGATTACCATCGAATCAGAACAACGCGACGACGGCACGCGACGCACCACCCGCTACGACATCGATCTCACCAAATGCATATTCTGCGGTTTTTGCGAGGAATCCTGCCCGGTCGATTCGATCGTGGAGACCCGTATTCTTGAATACCATGGCGAAAAGCGCGGCGATCTTATTTACACCAAGCCGATGCTGCTCGCGATCGGCGACCTGTACGAAGATCAGATAGCCAGGGATCGTGCCGCCGACGCGGCATTCCGGTGATGACCCATGGCTGAGCTTAACTTTCAGACGTTTATTTTCTACGCATTCTCCGCGGTGCTGGTCGGCGCTGCGGTCGGCGTGATCACGTCGCGCAATCCGGTGCATTCCGCGCTGCTGCTGGTGCTCGCGTTTTTTACCTGTGCGGGACTCTGGATCCAGCTACAGGCGGAATTTTTGGCGATTGCGCTGGTGCTCGTGTATGTGGGCGCGGTGATGGTGTTGTTTCTGTTCGTCGTCATGATGCTGGACATCAACCTGGAGAAGCTGCGTAAAGATTTCTGGAGCTATCTGCCCGTAGGCGGAGTCGTGGCGGTGCTACTGGTGCTAGAAATGGGCTGGATACTCTGGAGCCATTATTCGGCGGACGGAATTCTGCGTGAGGAGCCGGCGCCGAAGCCTGCCGATTACAGCAATACCAAGGAACTGGGCCGCCTGATCTACACCGTTTACGTTTATCCGTTCGAAATTGCAGCGGTCATATTGCTGGTCGCAATCGTAGCCGCGATTGCACTCACGCTGCGGCAACGCAAGGAAAGCAAATATATTGATCCGGCGAGGCAGGTCAAGGTGCGGCGCGCGGACCGCGTGCGCATTGTTTCAATGGCGTCGGAGAAAAAACAGGATTAGGGAAAGAGCATTGTGGATCGGGGAATGAGCCTTGAGTTATGCAGAAGCCTTAGAGCTTCCCCTCACTGCGCAATCTTCGGTCTTCAATCCTAGTTAAGGGGAAGCGATTGGTTTCACTACAACATTATTTGGTCTTAGGCGCGATTTTGTTCGCGATCAGCGTGGTCGGTGTTTTTCTCAACCGGAAAAACCTGATCATTTTGCTAATGGCGATCGAGCTCATGCTGCTCGCGGTGAATATGAATTTCGTCGCGTTTTCGCATTACCTGGGCGATACCGCAGGCCAAATTTTCGTGTTTTTCATTTTGACCGTCGCCGCAGCAGAGTCGGCGATCGGGCTCGCCATCCTGGTCGTATTGTTCCGCAACTTGCAGACGATCGACGTCGAAGTCCTCGACAGCCTGAAGGGCTAACGCCGTGACGATGCAGACCCTATACCTCGTCGTGCCGCTTGCGCCCCTGTTTGGAGCGCTGGTGTCCGGTCTTCTATGCATGAAGATCAGCAACCGTGCCGCGCATACCGTGACGATCGCCTGCATGGTGATCTCTACCGCGGCGGCCGCCATGGTATTCAGTGACGTGCGCGAGGGGCATACATTCAACGGGGCGCTTTATACCTGGCTGGTGAGCGGTACGACCCACTACGAAATCGGGTTTCTGATCGACCAGCTGTCGGCAACAATGATGGTCATCGTCACGTTTGTGTCGCTGATGGTGCACATTTACACGATCGGCTATATGGCCGACGACCCCGGCTACAACCGGTTTTTCAGCTACATCTCGCTGTTCACGTTCTCGATGCTGATGCTCGTCATGTCGAACAACTTTTTGCAGTTGTTCTTTGGCTGGGAGGCGGTCGGACTTGTCTCCTATCTGTTAATCGGCTTTTGGTATACGCGGCCTACCGCGATCTACGCCAATCTCAAGGCGTTCCTCGTCAACCGCGTCGGTGATTTCGGATTCCTTTTGGGTATTGCGCTGGTGCTCATGTATTTCGGCACGCTCGACTACCAGTCGGTTTTCGACAACGCCAAAGCCGGCGCGCTGGCGGCCAATACGATCGAGCTGCTGCCGGGCCAGGCGTGGTCTTTGATCACGGTAATCTGCATTCTGTTGTTTGTCGGCGCGATGGGTAAATCGGCGCAGTTTCCATTGCACGTTTGGCTGCCAGACTCGATGGAAGGGCCGACGCCGATATCGGCTCTAATCCATGCCGCGACCATGGTAACCGCCGGCATTTTCATGGTTGCGCGGATGTCGCCGCTGTTTGAGCTTTCACAGACGGCGCTGTCGTTCGTGATGGTGATCGGCGCGATTACGTGTTTCTTCATGGCGCTGATCGCGACCGTGCAATACGACATCAAGCGCGTGGTCGCTTATTCAACTTTGTCGCAGCTCGGCTATATGACGATGGCGCTGGGCGCGTCGGCTTATTCGGTAGCGATTTTTCACTTGATGACGCATGCGTTCTTTAAGGCCGTGCTGTTCCTCGGCGCCGGCTCAGTGATCATCGCGATGCACCACGAGCAGGACATGCGCAAAATGGGCGGCCTGCGCAAGTATCTGCCAATCACTTACCTGACGATGTTGATAGGTGCGCTGGCGAACGCAGGATTTCCCCCGTTCGCCGGTTTCTTTTCCAAGGATTCCATTGTGGAAGCCGTTCATGAAGCTCACGCGGCAGGCGTGCCGGGTGCGCTGTTTGCGTACCTAGCGGCGCTGGGCGGCGTGTTCGTCGGCGGCTTCTATTCATTTCGGCTGGTATTTTTCGCGTTTCACGGCAAGGAGCGTTTCGACACCCATGCGCATGCAGCCCCGCATGGACACGGCGGCGCACACGGAAAGCACAATCATGTTCCTCACGAGTCGCCGTGGGTTGTCACGCTGCCGCTGATATTGCTGGCAATTCCATCGGTGTGCGCCGGCTGGGTGATCGGCGATTTTGTGTATGGTAATTATTTTGGCGATTCGATATACGTCGCTGAGAATCATGAAGGCTTGAAGCGCATGGCCGAAGCGTTTCACGGCGTGCTGCCGATGATTCTGCATAGCGTATCGACGCTGCCATTCTGGCTTGCGCTGGCGGGTGCCGGCCTTGCGTGGTTTATTTATATCGTGCGGCCTGATTTGCCCGGCGTGCTGCGCGCGAAGTGGGGCGTCCTGGTGACAGTGCTCGAGCAAAAATACGGCTTCGATCGCTTTAACGACTGGTTCTTTGCCGGTGGGGCGCGACTACTCGGCAACGGACTGTGGAAAATCGGCGACGTGATGGTGATCGATGGTTTGTTCGTCAATGGCGCCGCGCGGCTCGTCGGCTGGAGTTCGACCGTCATCCGGAAAGTCCAGTCGGGCTACATTTATCACTATGCTTTTGCGATGATCATCGGCATTTTGCTGCTGATGTCCGTATGGTTGTTCGGCGCCGTCTACATGTATCAATGAACTCGAAGCTTCAATAAGAATAACTCTATGGAAACCGTAATCCTGAGCCTGGTCATCTGGGTGCCGATTGTCGCGGGCCTGCTGGTGCTGGCCGCTGGAGAAACACGGCCGCAGGTTGCGCGGGTGCTTGCATTGCTCGGTTCGCTGGCGGGTCTGGCGGTGGCAGTGCCCTTGTGGACTGGCTTTGATCGCAGCAGCGGCGACTTCCAGTTTGTGGAGTTGAAGCCCTGGATTGACACGTTTAACGTCAATTACCACCTCGGTATCGACGGGATGTCGCTGCTGCTGATATTGCTTAATTGCCTGACTACGGTGCTCGTGGTAATCGCGGGTTGGGATGTGATCAAGCAACGCGTCTCCCAATACATGGCGGCGTTCCTAATTTTATCGGGGCTGATGAACGGCGTTTTCTGCGCGCTCGACGCACTGCTGTTCTACGTTTTTTTCGAGGCAACGCTGATTCCGATGTTCATCATTATCGGCGTCTGGGGCGGACCCAACCGCGTCTATGCGGCAGTCAAGTTCTTCCTTTACACCTTGATGGGCTCGCTGCTGACGCTCATCGCCTTGATTTATCTCTACAACGCGGCCAACGGCAGCTTTTCATTGTTCGACTTATACGAAGTGCAACTGCCGCTTAGCGTGCAAGTGCCGATCTTCATCGCATTCATGGTGGCCTTCGCGGTCAAGGTTCCGATGTGGCCGGTGCATACCTGGCTGCCTGATGCACACGTCGAAGCGCCGACCGGCGGCTCGGTAGTATTGGCGGCGGTCATGCTGAAGCTTGGCGGTTATGGATTTTTGCGCCTGTCGTTGCCGATCGTGCCGGACGCGAGCCATGAGCTCGCCGGGTTTGTGATCGCGCTGTCATTGATTGCGGTGGTCTACATTGGACTGGTGGCGCTGGTGCAGGCAGACATGAAAAAGCTGATCGCCTATTCGTCGATATCGCACATGGGATTCGTAACGCTCGGCATCTTCATTTTCAGCGCGCAAGGCGTCGAGGGCGCGATCCTGCAAATGATTTCGCACGGCTTTATTTCGGGCGCGATGTTCCTGTGCGTCGGCGTGATGTATGACCGCATGCATTCGCGCATGATTGCGGATTACGGCGGCGTTGCTAACAAGATGCCGGTGTTCGCGGCGCTGTTCATGTTTTTCGCAATGGCAAATTCAGGGCTGCCCGGGACCAGCGGATTCGTCGGCGAATGGCTGGTGATACTGGCAACGATGCAAGTGAATTTTTGGTACGCGGCGCTTGCGGCATCCACCTTAATCTTCGGCGCTGCGTACACCTTATGGATGTATAAGCGCGTGGTGTTCGGCGCGATCGTCAACCCGCACGTGGCAGAACTCACTGACCTGAACGGACGCGAAATGCTGGTGCTCGGCGTACTCGCGATCGCGGTGTTGATGATGGGCCTGTGGCCGGCGCCGCTGGGCGAAGTGCTGCACGAATCGGTAAACGAGATATTGCGGCTCGCCACGCCTGGCCGCAAACTTTTGATCGGAATGTAGGCATGGAATACATCACGCCGTTCATACCCGCTTTAGCCGAGGCCTTTCTGCTCGTCATGGTGTGCGCGATTCTTTTAATCGATGCATTCCTGCCCGACGAAAAGCGCTGGGTCACTTACGCGTTAACGATGGCCACGCTGTTCGGATGTTTTTTGATCACCGGCTTCACCGACTGGCGCGGCGAGATCTACACATTCAGCGGCATGTTCGTCGCCGATCCGCTTGCGAACATGCTGAAGTTGTGGATCTATCTCACGGTCGCCATCGTGCTCGTTTACTCGCAGGCCTACATTCGTGCGCGCGATATGTTCCGCGGGGAGTTTTTTGTACTCGCGCTATTTTCAACACTCGGCATGATGGTGATGGTGTCGGCCAATCATATGCTCACGCTATACCTCGGGCTTGAGCTTATGAGTCTTTCGTTATACGCAATGATCGCGCTGCAGCGGGATTCGGCGACGGCGACCGAGGCGGCGATGAAGTATTTCGTGCTGGGCGCGCTATCGTCCGGCATGCTGCTGTACGGAATGTCCATGCTCTATGGCGCAACCGGCACACTCGAACTCACCCGCATGGCGGAGGTCATTGCAAGCAATGACGCCGACAGCACGATTTTGATGTTTGCGCTTGTATTCGTCGTGGCCGGACTCGGGTTCAAGCTGTCAGCCGTGCCGTTTCATATGTGGGTGCCCGACGTATATCAGGGGGCGCCCACAGCGGTGACTTTGTTTATCGGCTCGGCGCCCAAGCTAGCTGGATTCGCTTTCTTACTGCGCCTGCTAGTCATAGGGTTGGGCGCCGAGTATCTGGTCGCGCAGTGGCAGTGGATGTTGATCATCATGGCGGTGCTGTCGCTGGCGATCGGCAATATCACCGCGATCGCGCAATCCAATTTGAAACGCATGCTCGCTTATTCGACAATTTCGCACTCGGGGTTTTTGTTGCTTGGCGTGCTCGCCGGCGGCAACGGCGGTTATGCGTCGGCGATGTTCTATGTAATTGTTTACGTTCTGATGACGCTTGGCACTTTCGGCATGATTTTGTTGATGTCGCGAGCCGGCTTTGAAGCCGACAAGCTTGACGACTTTAAAGGGCTTAACGCGCGCAGTCCCTGGTACGCGTTCCTGATGTTGCTGCTGATGTTTTCGATGGCGGGATTGCCGCCGGCGGTCGGCTTTTATGCCAAGCTCTCAGTGTTGTGGGCCGTCGTTGACGCGGGATTTGTGTGGCTTGCGGTGCTCGCGGTGCTGTTCTCGCTGATCGGCGCGTTCTACTACCTGCGCATCGTCAAGCTCATGTACTTCGATGAGCCGGTCGACCGCTCGCCGATAACGCCCACCGTCAGCATGCGCTGGGTGATGGGCGCCAACGGGCTGAGCATGCTCGTTCTTGGGATACTGCCCGGCGGCCTGATGGCGTTATGCGAGTATTCGATCGTCCTGTCTCTGCGCTAGCCGCTTGGCCGACCAACCACCAACTGATTACACCGAGCATCGGCTGACCACTGAGCTGGTCTACGACGGTGCGATGCTAAAGGTGCGCAAAGACAGCGTGCGCCTGCCGGATGGCGGTACCGCAGGGCGCGAGTGGGTGCAACATCCGGGCGCTGTCATCATCATCCCGCTGCTGGACAAGAACACGATCGTGATGGAGCGGCAATTCCGTTATGCGGTGGGCCGTCATCTTTTCGAGTTACCGGCGGGCAAGATAGAACCCGGCGAGCAACCGCTCGCAACCGCCCAACGCGAGTTGATCGAGGAATGCGGCTATACCGCCGCTTCATGGCAGCATCTCGCGACACTTCACCCTTGCGTGGGTTATTCGGATGAACGGTTCGAGCTATACCTGGCGCGCGAGTTGACGCACGTTGGGCGTGCGCTCGATGAAGGTGAATTTCTCGATGTGATACCGATGGCGCGGGAAGAAATCCGTCAAGCCGTCTTCGACGGCCGCATTACCGACATCAAGGTGGTGGCTGGTCTGGCCTGGCTCGAGTGGCTGGACCACGCGCAGCCCGTAACCTGACGACGGCGCGTCCGCTGATGCAGGTTCCCTGCAAGTGCCGGCGATGCCTGCTCGCAGATTAAGGACTATTGTCGGATCAGATGCCCACGAGGCGAAGCAATTCAATTGCTATCTTGCCGGAAGCGGCATGACGCTAATCAATGCTTGGCGTTAAACCTGATCCGATAGATAACGCCGGCCTGATCGTCAGACACGAGCAATGCGCCGTCAGGCATCACGAGCACGTCGGCGGGCCGTCCCCACGCCGACTGCCCCTGCAACCAGCCTTCGGCAAACACCTCGCGCTGCGGCGGCTTGCCTTTTTCAGTCACCACGCGCACTACCCGGTAGCCCGTTTTTTGGCGGCGGTTCCAGGAGCCGTTTTCGGCAATAAAAATATTGTTTTTGTACGTCGCCGGAAACATGCCGCCGGTATAAAAACGCATGCCAAGCGGAGCGACATGCGCGCCCAACTTTACGGTGGGCGCAGCAAATTCCTTGCATGCGCGCAGCTGGCCGAACTCGGGATCGCTGATGTCACCGGCGTGACAAAACGGAAAACCAAAGTGCATGTCCTTGCGCGGCGCAACGTTCAATTCGCAATCGGGCCGGTCGTCGCCAAGCATGTCGCGTCCGTTGTCGGTGAACCATAATTCCCGCGTCTCGGGATGCCAGTCGAAGCCGACCGAGTTGCGCACGCCGCGCGCAAACACTTCAAGCCCGCTGCCGTCGGCCTGCATGCGCATGATGTTTGCGTAGCGATTGCTGTCGGGGTTACAGACATTGCACGGCGCGCCAATCGGCACATACAGCATGCCGTCCGGACCGAACGCGATAAATTTCCAGCCGTGATGGGTGTCGGCCGGCAGGTGGTCGGTCACGACTTGCGGCGCCGGTGGACGCGCAAGGTGGTCTTCGATTTTGTCGAATCGCAGGATGCGGTTGATAGCTGACACATACAGGGCGCCATTGTGAAACGTAACGCCGACCGGCATGTTAAGACCCGATGCAATGACGCGGGTATCGACCGCCTTGCCTTCGCTGCCGCGCACTGCATAAACCTTGCCGGCGTGCATGCTGCCAACGAATACGGTGCCCTTGTCGCCGAGCGCCATTGCGCGCGCGTTCGGCACATTGTCCGCAAAAACGCTGATCTCGAATCCCGGCGGCAGTTTTATTTTGTCGAGCGGCAGTGATTGCGCCGCGGTTGCCTGGCCAATAAACGACATTGCCAACGATGACCACAACGCCAGGCTCGGCAAGCGATTGTTTAGCATGGTGCGTCGAATTAACGAGGTTCGTCGGGCAGTGGCGGCAACGCGCGCAAATACGCGATGACAGCGGCCAGGTCTGCGGGCGTCAGCTTGCTCGTCGTATTGCGTATTACTTCCCCCATTGTTCGATCGGCGGAGTCACCGTCCGGCGTCGCGCCGGTCAGCAAAAATTCTGTTAATTCGGCATCGTTCCATTGCTTGAGCCGCGCGGGGGTCAGGTTGGGTATGCGCTTGTCGTTGACTCCACGGCCGCCGGCCAGCGCGCGGTCGCGGCGGGGTCCGCCCAGCCAACTGCGTGGCGTGTGGCATTCACCGCAATGGCCAAGCGCCTGCACGAGATATTCGCCGCGCGCCGCGGGTGGTGTTGCCGTCGCATCGGCGCCGCTGCCTGGTGTGAAGTAAAGCCATTTCCAGCCGGCGACAAGCGGCCGCAAGCTATAGGGAAACCGCAGTTCATGCGGCTGGCTCGTCCGCTTGCTCGGCGCCAAGCTGCGGAGATAGGCCCACAGATCGCGCAAATCGGTATCGCTGATGCGCGTAAATGACGGATAGGGAAATGCGGGGAAATAATTAGCGCCATCAGGACGCTCGCCGTGACGCATCGCGCGCACGAAATGCGCTTCCGTCCATTGGCCGATACCTGCCTCGGAGTCGGGCGTGATATTGGGTCCGTAGAATATTCCGAAAGGGGTTTTGAGCGCGCGCCCGCCTGCGTACGGAGCTGCGTCTGGTTTGTCCTCGGTATGGCAAGCCATACAGCCGCCAGCTTGCGATAGATACTGGCCGCGCCTGACAGCGCCAACGTCAGCGCCTTCGCACTGCAGGGCGGCTGGCAAGAGCATGGCGAGCACGGCTGCTCGTAGCGCATAGTTTTTCAGCATAGAAGCATCACGCTAAATGCGGCCGGAACAAAAAGTCCCGCCGTAACGGGACCTTCAGGCGGGTAGCTCCGTTATTGTTTTTCGCGGAACGTTTCGTGACAGCCGTCGCAGGACTTGCCGACTGCACTGAGCTGCACTTTGACGGCCGCCTCATCGCCGCTTTTGCTGACCGCTACGAGTTTGGACACTTCGCTTTGCAAATGGTCCGCGGACTCCTTGAATTTGCCGGCGTCGGTGTAGACGGCGGGCAATGCGCCGGTCTTCAAGTCTTTGGTGTTCGGATTGAAACCGTCCCACGGCATCCGCGTCAGCGCATCGAGGTATGCTGCGTTGCGCGCGATCACCGCCGCATTATACGGAAGCTTGCCTTGCGCCATCGCGTTCAGCGGACCCCAATACTTGCTTTGCAAGGTCATCGCGGCCTGGCGCTGTTTCACCAGGGTTTCGGGCTTGGCCTGGGCGAAAGCCGTCAGCGAATAACCGGCGCCGAGCATCAGCACTAAACCTGTCGTCAAGATCTGTTTGTTCACTGGTATCTCCTCGTGTTGTCTCGAATTGGATTTCACTTTCAACGGCGTGCGCCATCGCCAGCTCGACCCTGTTAAACAGTTGGCACGCGTGATTATTCCATACCGCGCGTTTTTTTGGCACGCGTTCGTTTCAGTTCGCCTTGCCGCTGCTTGGATTCGACGCGCCGCCGTTTGGCGCCCGCGCTGGGCTTGGTTCGGCGGCGCGGTTTTGGTGCATGGAGCGCGCCACGTATCAGTTCGGCGAGCCGCTCGCGCGCATCCACCCGATTTTGCGCCTGTGTACGGAAACGCTGCGCAGTGACCATCAATTCGCCAGCCAGGTTTATACGCGTGCCAGCGAGTTTTATAAGCCGCGCGCGCACATCCCACGGCAGCGCGGACGACGCGTAAACATCGAACCGCAGTTGTACTGCGGTGGACACCTTGTTCACGTTTTGTCCACCCGGCCCCGAAGCGCGCACGAACTGTTCGGTTAGTTCGCTTTCGGGGATCGTAATGAGCGGCGATATCGTCAACATGTTGCGGGTTACTCCGGCTTGATGTCGGCAGCTTTGACGACCTTGCCCCATTTCGTCATCTCGGTGCGCAGAAATCCCGCGAGTTCGTCAGGCGTTCCGCCTACTGCATCAGCGCCTGCGCTCGCAAGTATTTCCCTGACCCGGATCGCGCGCAGGCTGTCGGCAGCCGCCATTTGAATTTTTAGTAACAAATCGCGCGACGTTGCGCCGGGCGCGAGCAAGGCGTTCCAGGACGTCGCCTCGTAGCCCGTAACGCCCGCTTCGTTGATCGTTAAGACGTCGGGCAGGGCAGGAGAGCGCGTGGCGCCGGTGATTCCCAAGCCGCGCAGGCGGCCGGCTTTAACCGGCGCCACTGCGGCGGCGATAGGCACGAAAGTCATCGCGACATGCCCGCCCATGACATCGGCAACCGCGGGTGCGGCACCCTTGTAAGGAATATGCGCTATGGCCGCGGCGGTCATCGTGTTGAATAGTACCAGAGCGAGATGATTGGAACTGCCGACACCCGCCGACGCCGAGGTCAAATTGCCCGGCTGCGCTTTGGCCAGCGCGATAAGTTCGCGCACCGAGCGCACAGGCAGCGCGGGATGCACGACTAAAACATTGCTCATCGTTACTATCAAAGAAACAGGCGCAAGATCGCGGGTCAAATCGTAGGCAAGCTTTAAATACAACGCCGGACTGCTGGCGAGCGCGGTAGTGCCCATCAACAAGGTATAGCCATCAGGCGCGGCTCGCGCGACAGCTTCGGCGCCGATGTTGCCCCCGGCGCCGGGACGATTAACCACGACGACTGATTGCTTCCACGACTCACTCATCTGCTGGGCAACGGCACGCGCGATTAAATCGACCGATCCACCCGCCGGGAAAGGCGCGATCATGGTGATCGGCTTATCGGGAAAATTTTGTGCGCCTGCATTACCCGCGGCGAGTGCCGTGAAACCGAGCAATGCCAGCGAATTTCGCATGCGGTGACGCTTTCATTGAGAGACGATATTGCGGTTGCCGCGGCGCGACGTGCAACGGCAACAGATTGTAGCGGGGGCACGGTATGCCAACAAGCGCGCGCGCGCGTGCATGTTAAAATTTGCCGCGCCAATGTGCTAATCGTACTCATTCACAACTGTTTGCCGCAATGACGGAGGGACCCCTATGCTGCGTTCAGGAATTTGCACGCTTGGATTAATGCTGGTGACGGCGGCAGCGCACGCCCATCACGGATGGAGCGAATACGACAGCGCGACACCACTGAATGTGGCCGGCGTCATTAAAGAATCGGGCTATGAGCACCCACACGGTCATGTCAGGCTCGAAACGCCGGGTAAGGTTTGGCTGGTCGTGCTGGCGCCGCCGTCGCGCATGGAGCATCGCGGGCTCGCCGCGGGCGATCTCAAACCCGGCGCGAACGTGACGGTGATCGGATATAAAAACCGCAGCAAACCCGAAGAAATGCGCGCCGAGCGAATTGTCGTGAGCGGCAAGACGATCGAACTGCGTTGATGACGCCGTCGCCCGGCGACGGCTTGCTGCGCGCGGTCGAGCAAAGCTCGCTTGCCGCGGCGATGCGCAGCGAAATGTGGCTCTACCCCGCGGTAGAAGTGCTGCACATTTACGGACTTGTCATACTGGTCGGATCGGCAATCATGTTCGATTTGCGCCTCTTCGGCTTATCGCAGGCACTCTCGATCAGCGGCCTTGCGCGGCATCTGCTACCGTGGTCTGTTGGCGCATTGCTCGTGATCGTGCCGACCGGACTTATGATGTTTTCAGCACACGCGAGCGAGTTAATCGACAACCGCGCGTTCATCATAAAACTGACGCTGCTCATGCTCGCGATTACCAACGCGGCGGCATTTCACGCCGGCGCGTTCCGCTCTGCAGCGACCTGGGACCGCGATGCCGACGTGCCGGTGGGCGCCCGCATGCACGCGGCGGCATCGGTTCTTTTATGGCTATCGATCATTGCGTGCGGACGCCTGATTGCCTATGTCTGAGCTAATGAAGGACGCTTGTCTATGAGGCTGCACCTGACGCCGCGCCTCGGCTATGTTGCCGGCTTTTTGGTTAGCGGGGGACTGATTCTGTATGCGCTTTACCTGCAATACTACGAGTATCAGGTCCCGTGTCCGCTATGCATATTGCAACGCGTGGTTTTTATTGCGTTGATGGCCGTGTTTTTATCGGGTGCACTGCAGGGGCCACGCCGGACGGGCGCGATTGTCTACGGTACGTTGCTGGTCATCATGAGCTTGGTCGGCGCCAGTATCGCCGCCCGCCACGTATGGTTGCAGCATTTACCGAAGGACAAGGTGCCGGAGTGCGGACCCGGCCTCGGTTACATCCTCGATCGTTTTCCTTTAATCAGCGCGTTCGAAAAAATATTTCGCGGCTCCGGAGAATGCGCGGAAGCGAGTTGGCGGCTATTGGGTCTGTCGATTGCGGAATGGTCGCTCGTGTGGTTTATATTACTTGGCGCGTATGCGGTGTTGGTGGCCGCTAAGGCGCGTAGATAGACGTTTCAGCAACACGAAACCGCAGGCAACCTACGCCGGTATATCGGGAGTCATTTGGCGCTCGAGTTGCCAGATCTGGTCTTTAATCAGCAGTTTCTTTTTTTTCAGACGTTGGAGCTGCAATTGATCCTGGCCGGGATTGGCCGCCAAAGTCGCGATGACGTGGTCAAGGTCCCGGTGCTCTAAATTCAGCTCCATAATGCGCTTGCGCATTATTTCGTTATCAGTCTGCATGGGCAGCTCCGTTCCATCCAGAGGAAGAAAAAGTATAGACCTAATCGTTGCGAGGCAAACTATTTTTGCAGCGGACGGGCAGGGGTGGCAGTATAAGCAAAAGGTTTCGCAGGTTCAATTTTATGCCGGTGGCAGCGCTTTAGTTTCCAAGGAGGATACCGATGGCATCGAGCATCACCGTCAATGGCAAAGCGCATAGTGTCGAGGCAGCGGCGGACACGCCGCTGCTCTACATATTGCGCAACGACCTTGAGTTGAACGGCGCGAAATACGGCTGCGGGTTTGCCCAGTGTGGCGCGTGTACCGTGGTGATTGACGGCAAGCCCGTGCGTTCGTGCGTTACCCCGCTCTCCACGGTCGGCGGTAAATCGATTACGACGATCGAAGGCCTGAGTGCGGGCGGCGCCGCGCATGCGCTGCAAAAAGCATTTATTGCAGAGCAGGCGGCGCAATGCGGCTATTGCGCGAACGGCATGATCATGACGGCCAAGACATTGCTCGACAAAAATCCCCATCCGACTGAAGCGCAGATTCGCAAGGCGCTCGCCGCCAACTACTGCCGTTGTGGCACGCACAACCGGATCGTGCGGGCGATACAGCGCGCAGCGAAGGAGACCGCATGAAGATCTCTAATGCGAACCGGCGTGAATTTTTCAAGCAGACCGGCGCGCTGGTCGTCGGTTTTTCGCTCGCATCCGCCGGCGTTGCCCAGCAGCTTGCACCCCGTCCGGCGTTGCCGGGTAGCCTGAACAACAATCGAATGCTCGACGGTTGGCTGCGCATCAACGCCAACGGCACGGTGACGGTGTTTACCGGCAAGGTCGAACTGGGCCAGGGCATACTCACGGCGCTCGCGCAAATAGCGGCGGAAGAGCTCGAC
>JANYCE010000113.1 GCA_025360445.1 Betaproteobacteria bacterium | reverse complement strand
CATTCAAAGCAATGTCAATGCCGCGCTCGCCGAAGACATCGGTACCGGCGATTGGACCGCTCAACTGATACCGGCGACTGCTGTCGCCAGCGCACGAATCATCACGCGCGATGATGCCGTCATTTGCGGTGGGCCGTGGGTCGATGCCTGTTTTCGCCAACTCGATTCCGCCATAACGATCGAATGGGCAGTCCGCGAAGGCGCGCACGCAAAGGCCGGGCAAACGCTCGTCAGTTTGCGCGGGACGGCACGCGCGCTGCTCACGGGCGAGCGCACGGCGCTCAATTTTCTGCAAATGTTGTCGGCGGTGGCGACAGTCACACGGCGTTATGTGGATGCCGTCAAAGATACGCACGCCAAAATCGTCGATACCCGCAAGACTTTGCCTGGCTTAAGGCTGGCCGAAAAATATGCAGTGCGCACCGGCGGCGGCACCAATCACCGGCTCGGGCTCTACGATGGAATACTGATCAAAGAAAATCACATCGCCGCGGCGGGCGGTATTGCGGCGGCGCTGCGTGAAGCGGCCAAATTGGCGCCGCCCAGCGTGTGGACGCAAATCGAAGTCGAGAATTTCGTCCAGCTCGAAACGGCGCTGACGGCCGGCGCGCAAATGATCTTGCTCGACAACATGAATCACGCCGAAATGGCGCAAGCCGTTAAATTAACGGCAGGACGCGCCGAACTCGAAGCATCGGGCGGCGTCACGCTTGAAACGGTGCGGGCCATCGCACTCACCGGCGTCGACCGGATTTCGATCGGCGCATTGACTAAAGACGTGAAAGCGGTGGATTTGTCGATGCGGTTCGACAGTTAAGCGCAGTTGCGCTCGATAAAGTCCTTGACCGCATCGAAGTCTGCTTCAATCACCGTGAAGCGTTGAGGCAGTTGTTCGAGTTTCTCAAGTTCGGGCGGCGCAACGGGTGCCCAACCGAGCGCTTCGACGATGGTCGCCGCAAACTTGACCGGTAGCGCGGTTTCGAGGCACACGAGCGGCACGCCTTTTTCGCGGTACTCGAGCCCGACTTTAACGCCGTCCGCCGTATGCGTATCGATCGTCTGGCCGCACTCGCGAAAGACCCGGCGAATAGTTTCGATGCGATCCGCATGGGTGCTGCGTCCCGAGACGAACCCGAATTGCGCAACGCGCGCGAAGTGCGGCGTGCCGGTAAGATCGAATACACCGTCGCTCTCGACCTGCTGCCATAGGCGCTTGACGCCCGCGCCGTCGCGCCCGATCAGATCGAAAATAAAGCGTTCAAAATTCGATGCCTTCGAAATGTCCATCGAAGGGCTGCTCGTCTGGTGCACCTGGTCGGCCGGACGCACGCGGTAAATTCCGCTGTGAAAAAACTCGTCCAGCACGTCGTTTTCATTGGTCGCGACGATCAGGCGGCGAATCGGTAGCCCCATGCAACGCGCGATATGGCCGGCGCACACATTGCCGAAATTGCCTGACGGCACCGCGAATGATACTTGCTCGTCGTTCGATGCGGTCGCCGCGAAATAGCCTTTAAAATAATAAACAACCTGCGCCACCACGCGGGCCCAGTTAATTGAGTTGACCGTGCCAACTTTATAGCGGGACTTGAACGCGAGATCGTTGCTTACGGCTTTAACTATGTCCTGACAGTCATCGAACACGCCGCGCACGGCAAGATTAAAAATGTTCGGGTCTTGAAGTGAAAACATTTGCGCCGTCTGGAATGGGCTCATTTTTTGGTGCGGCGAGAGCATGAACACGCGGATGCCGCGCTTGCCGCGCATTGCATATTCCGCCGCCGAGCCGGTGTCGCCCGAAGTCGCGCCGACGATGTTGAGTTGCGCGTCGGTTTTGGCGAGAGCGTGCTCGAATAAGTTTCCGAGCAACTGCATCGCGACATCTTTAAACGCGAGCGTTGGCCCGTTCGACAGTTCCAGAATATGCACACCTGGCTGCAATTCGCGCAGCGGCGTTATTTCGTCCGAGCGGAAAATTTCTTTGGTGTACGTGTGTTCGACGATGGCTTTGAGATCTGCAGCCGGTATGTCGTCGGCGTACAGGCGCAAAATTTCCAGCGCCAGATCGCGATAGCCGAGCTTGCGCCATGCGGCCAAATGCTCCGGCCCGATCTGCGGATAGTGTTCAGGAATAGCGAGCCCGCCGTCCTCCATGAGACCGCCGAGCAGTATGCTTGAGAAGCTGGCCGGGGCGCCGCCGCCGCGTGTGCTTACATACCGCATCGCCGCCGGCCTTTAATGCACACCCAGTTGTTCCATGCGAATTCGCGTAATTTTGCCGACGACCACCGGCAACGCCTCGATCCTCGCCATCGCCGCGTTGACGTTCTTCTCGATCGCGAGATGCGTCAGCATGATGATGTCGACCTGCTCTTCACCGGCGGACGGCTCCTTCTGCACCATCGCGTCGATGGATATGCCGCCGTCGGCGAGCACGCGAGTGATATCCGCGAGTACCCCCGGCTTGTCGTGCACGCGCAGGCGCAGGTAGTACGACGTTTCGACTTCGCTGATCGGCAGGATTGGCACGCTCGACAACTGGTCGGGCTGGAACGCCAGATGCGGCACGCGGTGCTCGGGATCTGCCGTGTGCATGCGGGTCACGTCCACGAGATCTGCGATCACCGCCGATGCGGTGGGATAAGCACCGGCGCCGGCACCGTAGTACATAGTCGGGCCGACCGCATCGCCGTTGACGAGGATCGCGTTCATTACGCCTTCCACATTCGCGATCAGCCGGCGCGTCGGGATCAGCGTCGGATGCACGCGCAGTTCGATGCCCTTAGGCGTGCGCTTGGTGATGCCGAGCAGCTTGATGCGATACCCGAGTTCTTCCGCGTATCGGATATCCGCGGCGGTCAGCTTGGTGATGCCTTCAGTGTAAGCATCGCTAAACCGCATCGGGATGCCGAACGAAATCGCCGCGATAATCGCGAGCTTGTGCGCCGCATCTATGCCTTCTATGTCGAAGGTGGGATCAGTTTCAGCGTAGCCCAACCGCTGCGCCTCCTTAAGCACCGTGTCGAAGCTAGAACCTTTATCGCGCATTTCCGACAGAATAAAATTGCTGGTGCCGTTGATGATGCCGGCGATCCACTCGATGCGATTCGCCGTCAGGCCTTCGCGCAGCGCTTTGATGATCGGGATACCGCCGGCGACCGCGGCTTCGAATGCAACCATCACACCGCGTTCGCGCGCCGCTGCAAATATCTCGTTGCCGTGGGTCGCCAATAGCGCTTTGTTGGCGGTGACCACATGCTTGCCGTTTTTAATCGCTTGCAAAATCAGCTTGTGCGCGATCGTGGTGCCGCCGATCAATTCGATCACGATATCGATGTCGGGATTGTTTACGACCTCGTACGCATCGGCGGTGACGCTGATGGCCCGCCCAGCAATCTTGCGCGCGCGCTCGACGTCCTTGTCGGCCACCATTGTGATGACGATGCCGCGACCCGCGCGACGCATTATTTCTTCTTGATTGCGCGCAAGCACTTCGAACGTACCGCCGCCGACCGTGCCGATGCCGAGCAAGCCGACGTTGATGGGTTTCATGGTTGAAACTGGCGCCGCCATTTTATAAAAGCCCGTCTTTGCGAAACATCTCTTTGATTCCTCGCACGGCCTGACGGGTGCGCTGAGAATTTTGGCTCCGGCCGCGCACCGCGCTTAACTTGCCACGGCAAGTTAGCCTCCGCCGAAACTCTCCGCGCACCCCATCGATCATAGCAAGCCGTCCTTACGAAACATCTCTTTGATTCCTCGCACGGCCTGACGGGTGCGCGCTTCGTTTTCAATTAACGCGAAGCGCACATGATCGTCGCCATAGTCACCGAAGCCGACGCCCGGCGACACCGCGACATGCGCTTCGACCAGCAGCTTCTTGGAGAATTCGAGCGAGCGCATTTCTTTATATTGCTCCGGGATTTTCGCCCACACGTACATCGTCGCTTTCGGAATCTCGACGTGCCAGCCGGCCGCCCGGAGCCCGGCGCACATAACGTCGCGCCGCCTCTGGTAGAGAGCCCGCGCTTCCGCCACACATTCCTGCGGGCCTTCTAACGCAATGATTGAAGCCACCTGAATCGGCGTGAACGTGCCGTAATCATGATAGCTTTTCATGCGCGCAAGTGCGGTGACGAGATCGCGATTGCCTACCATGCAGCCCACGCGCCAGCCGGCCATGTTGTAACTTTTCGACAATGTAAAAAATTCGACCGCTACGTCGCGCGCGCCCGGCACTTCCATGATCGACGGCGCGCGATAGCCGTCGAACACGATGTCGGCATAGGCGAGATCGTGCACAACATAAATCTGGTGCTCGCGCGCAATTGCGATCAAGCGCTCGAAGAAGGCGAGATCGACGCACTGCGTGGTCGGATTGCCGGGAAAGTTGCAGATCAGCATCTTCGGTTTCGGATACGAATCGCGGATGGCGCGCTCGAGTTCGTCGAAGAAATCTACGCCTGCCACCATCGGCACGTGCCGGATGTCAGCGCCGGCGATCACCGGACCGTAGATATGAATCGGATAACTCGGATTCGGCACCAGCACAATGTCGCCGCGGTCGAGCGTCGCAAGTGCCAGGTGGGCAATGCCCTCCTTTGAGCCGATCGTGACGATCGCTTCGGAATCCGAGTCGAATTCCGCATTAAATCTTGATTTGTACCAGTTGCAGATTGCACGCCGCAGCCGCGGAATGCCTTTGGAAACCGAGTAGCCGTGGGTGTCGGGGCGCTGCACTGATTCGATCAGCTTTTCCACGATATGGCGCGGCGTCGGCTGATCCGGATTTCCCATGGATAGATCGATCACATCCTCGCCACGTTTCCGTGCGGCTGCCTTGAGTTCGCCTGTGATGTTGAACACGTAAGGCGGCAAACGTTTGATGCGGGCAAACTCTTCCATGGTCAGACCAAATAATCGCTAACGTGGTGAATAAGCGTATAATTTTATCCGACCTCACCTCTCGCGGCAATGCGTTCGCAGTGAAATTCCATCTCCAAACTCCGGCCGGCCATAATCTCTTCATGGGCCACGGCGCCGGCTATGTCAATGTCAATGACACCCGCTTTACAAAAAGCATATTAGTTACGTCGGACCGCATCTTCGAAGATTGGCCGGCCACCGATTTTGCTAGCCTGACCGCCGGGCATTTCGCGCAGTTTCTCGCGCTCAAACCCGACCTCGTGCTGCTCGGCACCGGCGCGACTCTTCGATTTCCGCACCCCGAGTTAACGCGTTGCCTGCATGCGGCGCAAATCGGTCTTGAAGTGATGGACAACGCGGCGGTCTGCCGCACTTACAATATTTTGCTCGCCGAAGGCCGCAACGTAATCGCGGCGGTGCTGCTCGGCTAAGGACGGATTGCGCCGCCCAGGCGGCCGCGCGTTACAGAATCTGACTTACAGATCGCCCAATACCTTCAGGTGGGTCGCCGCACTGCGTCCGAGCGCGTGCAACTCATAGCCGCCTTCGAGCGTTGA
>JANYCE010000109.1 GCA_025360445.1 Betaproteobacteria bacterium | reverse complement strand
CGCATATTTAGAGAGACGAAGAAATCATGACGCAAAAACTTCCGCAACAAATGCAGGCAATTGAAATGAGCGGCGCCGGCGGACCTGACGTTTTACGTCTCACCACGCGCCCGCTGCCCACGCCCGCGGCTGGTGAAGTCTTGATCAAAGTTGCCGCCGCTGGCGTCAACGGACCCGACATGATGCAGCGCAAAGGGCTGTATCCGCCGCCGGCCGGCGCGAGCGACTTGCTCGGGCTGGAAATCGCTGGCGAAGTCGTCGCGATTGGCGCTAATGCTGCACGCTGGAAGATCGGTGATCGGGTATGTGCCCTCACCAACGGCGGCGGCTATGCTGAATATTGCGCAGTGGATGCACAACACTGCCTGCCGCTGCCGTCCGGCATTTCACTGACAGACGCTGCCGGCGTACCGGAGACGTTCTTCACGGTATGGAGCAACGTCTTCATCGGCGCGCGGCTCGCTAGCGGCGAAACTTTTCTCGTGCATGGCGGCGCGGGCGGTATCGGCAGCACGTGCATTCAACTCGGCAAAGCGTTCGGCGCCAAAGTAATCGCAACGGACAGCCCCGCCGAACGCTGCAAGTTCTGCAGCGATCTGGGCGCCGACCGCGTGATCGATTACCGCGCGGAGGATTTCGTCGACGTCGTTCGCCAGGCCGGCGGCGCCGATGTGATTCTCGACATCGTCGGCGGCCCGAATATCGAAAAAAATCTTAAGGCGGCGAGCCCCGATGCCCGGCTTATACAACTTGCGTTCGGGCAAGGCTCCAAAGTCGAAATCAATCTAATGCCGATTATGTTAAAACGCCTGACCTATACCGGCTCGACTCTGCGCACGCGGCCCGCCGCATTTAAAGCGCGGGTCGCACGCGAGCTTGAAGAGCGGGTCTGGCCGCTGATCGTGAGTAAGCAGATCAAACCCGTCGTGCACGCGACCTTCCCGCTTGCCGAAGCCGCCAAAGCGCATGCGCTGATGGAATCAAGCACCCATATCGGAAAAATCGTTTTGACGCTCGCGTGAATGCGGGCAACGCCAGGCTGCGCATCATGGATCAATCGCGGGCGTAACCCGCGACGCGCAAGACCTGAGTCACACAGCCAGCCTCTCCACCTCGCCGCGCTTGCTGCTCGATTGTGCTATCAGCGTGCGGCTGTGCGAACCGCTCCAGTTTAAGCAGGCCGCCGCAAAATAAACTGCCGTCGTCGCGGTTGCGTGAGGGATTAATCTATAATGGCTAGGCGTAAAACAACAGGGGAGATGCGGGTTGCCGTGGTCACGAGTTAATCCATACCTTGTTTATACCGTTGGCATGCGAGCCGCGCGCTTTTCACGCATTTCCATGCAGAATCAAGCACCACATTATTAGTGTCGACTGTCCAAACGCGACATGAACGACCTTGAGGGCTGAATTCAATGCACCCACAGACGATTTACACCAAGACTGCCAAGGGCGTGCTCGAGGTCAAAAACAAAACGATTCGCCTGCCGCGCGAACTCGGTCTGGTGTTTCTGGCAATAGACGGCAAGTCAAAGGTCGTCGATCTCGGCAATAAATGCGGCATTCCGGAGCTTGCGGTATCGACAGCGATCGATCAGTTGCTTTCGAGCGGATACATCATGGGCGAGCCGGAAAGCGCGCCGGCGGCCGCGCCACTTGACGAAGAAGACCTCAATCTCGACTTCACCTCACCCGCCAAGGTTGCACTGCTCAACTCGGAAGCCGAACTGCGAGCCAAAGCGGAGGCTGACGCAAAAGGTCGTGCCGATGCAGCCGCCAGAGCTGCCGCCGAAGCCAAAGCCCGCCAGGAAGTCGAAGGCCGCGCACGCGCCGCCGCCGAGGCGCAAGCGCAGGCGGAATTAACCGCCAAACTCAAGGCCGAAGAGCAGTCGCGGGTGGCCGCACAGGACAGCGCCAAAGCGCAACTTGAAGTAAACGCGGCTACCGAAACAAAAACAAGATCTGAAGCCGAGGCGCGCATGCGCACGGCCATCGCGGCGCAGGCAGCGGCGGACGCGGAAGCCAAACTCCGGGCGGCGGCGGAAGCCGGCGCCAATCTCGAGGCGCACGTCAAAGCTATATCGGAAGCCA
>JANYCE010000056.1 GCA_025360445.1 Betaproteobacteria bacterium | reverse complement strand
TTTTATGAACCAATCGTCATTGCCCACCTCGCAGGTGGTGTAGTTGCCGCTCAACATTCGATACTTACCTTCACCCTCGAACATCAATCGCTCGCCCTGGCCGCGCCCGCTGGTTGCGCTGACTTGCACGCGATAGTCGGGTTTTTCCATGGCGCCGCGCTCGGTGTCGACATTGAAATTGAGCTCGGTGCCAGCGATCGTATCGCCCTGCTGCTCAAGACGCACGTTGCCGCGAGCGTGGATATGTGCCCGCGGCTGGTCATAACGCAACCAATCAGCGTAGACGGACTTGCCGCGTTTACGCAGGCGCACGCTGCCCTCAGCCTCGATCTCCTGGTCTTGATGGCCCTGGATGCTGTCAGCGTCGACAAACAACGGCACCACATCCTGATTCGTCGGCGGCATGCGGATAAAGTCAGGCTGCAGTTGCAAACGTATGCCGCCGCCATCTGGCTTGAGACCGAGCGCGCCGTCATCTGCCGCCGACACACAACCGCATGCGCACAGCGCAAAAAACACCGCAGTTCTCGAACAAAAAATGCGCATTATCAACATCGTGGATAGGGGGTGGTAAAATCGCACACTTTACTGAATTAGGCAATGCACGGCGTGGACCGACAAGTTGAGTTGCAGCGCTGGATTGAAAGCCGGTTGCACGTCTCGCCGCTCGTGCTAGCACCCGCCTCTTCTGACGCGAGCTTCCGGCGTTACTTCCGCGTGCACGCCAACGGCGAATCGTTAATCGCAATGGACGCGCCGCCCGCTCAGGAAGATTGCCGTGCCTTTGTGCGCGTGGCGGGCTTGATGGCGGACGCCGGCTTAAATGTGCCGCGCATAATTGCCGATAATTTCGAGCGCGGGTTCTTGCTGCTCTCCGATTTAGGTAACGCCGGCTATCTCCAGGCGCTTAATAACGACACCGCAGACGACTTGTTTCGCGATGCGATCGACGCATTATTGCGTTGGCAACTTGCCAGCAAGCCCGGCGTTCTGCCGCCGTACGATGAAGCGCTGTTGACGCGCGAACTCAGACTCTTCCCTGACTGGTATGTCGCGCGCCATCGCTCAATCACCCTTGATGCGGCGCAAAGCGCGGCACTCAATGCCGTGTTTGATCTGATTTTAAAAAATACCCTTGCGCAGCCGGCAGTGTACGTTCATCGCGATTACATGCCACGCAATCTGATGATAGGCAAGCCGAATCCGGGCGTGCTGGACTTTCAGGATGCGGTTTACGGACCCATTACGTACGATCTCGCCTCGCTGTTCAAAGACGCTTTCGTCAGCTGGGACGAAGCGCGCGTGCTCGACTGGACCGCGCGTTATTGGGAAAAAGCGAAGCGCGCCGGACTGCCGGTCAGGGCCGACTTCGGCGAGTTTTATCGAGATTTCGAATGGATGGGTTTGCAACGCCACTTGAAAGTGCTGGGCATATTTGCGCGGCTCAACTACCGCGACGGCAAGAGCGGCTATCTTGCAGACACGCCGCGGTTTGTGGCCTACGTGCGCGCAGTTGCCGCGCGTTACGCGGCATTGAAGCCGCTCTTGAAACTGCTTGACGAAGTAGAAGGTCGTGAAGCGAATAGTGTGGGCTATACGTTTTGAACGCGCGCGCGTAGCGTTTGAACGCGCAACCAGTGATGCGCAACCGGCCCGAATTTACATGAAGGCGATGATTCTTGCCGCCGGCCGCGGCGAGCGCATGCGGCCGCTCACCGACACGTTGCCCAAAGCGCTGCTGGTTGCCGGCGGCAAGCCGCTGATCGTGTGGCATATCGAAAAACTCGTTGCCGCCGGCTTCTCGCGGCTTGTCATCAATCATGCACATCTTGGCGCGCTGATCGAAGGGGCGCTCGGCAACGGCGCACGATTTGGCGCTGAGATTATGTATTCACCGGAAACTGAAGCGCTTGAAACGGCCGGCGGAATTGCGCACGCGCGCGGTTTATTAGGTGAGGCGCCATTCGCCGTCGTCAATGCCGACGTCTATAGTGATATGGATTACCGGCGCCTGGCTGATGCGGCGCGCAACCTCGTATCGCGTGATCGGCTCGCTCACCTGGTGCTCGTCGCCAACCCCGACCACCATTCGACCGGCGATTTCGCATTGCGCGAAGATCAGGTTACTTGCGACGGTGTTTTGTATACGTTTAGCGGGATGGCTGCGTATTCGCCGGCAATGTTTGGCGTCATCGCGCCTGGCGCCAAGGTAAAACTCGCGACGCTGTTGCGCGCGCAGATTGCGGCGCAGCGCGTAAGTGGCGAGCTTTACGCGGGACGCTGGTGCGATGTCGGCACGCCGGCGCGGCTGGCATCGCTCGCGCACGAGCTCGCCTTAGCGGCAGCAGTGCGCGGCGTATAATTTCGCATGACTCTACCTACCAGCGGCGCTCCAATCAGCCAGGTGTATGCGCAACGCCGCGCGCGTCTCGCGCAGCAGATGCGGAATGGCGTTGCGATTATTCCCACCGCGCCCGAGCGAACGCGCAACCGGGATTCGCATCATCCGTACCGGTTCGACAGTTATTTTTATTATCTGACCGGATTCGTAGAACCCGCGGCGGTGCTGGTGCTGATCGCCGGTGCAGCGCCGCGCAGCGTGCTTTTTTGTCGCGACAAAGATAAAGAACGCGAAATCTGGGATGGTTTTCGCTATGGGCCCGACGCCGCGCGCGCCGCCTTCGGATTCGACGAATGCTACAAAATCGCCGA
>JANYCE010000050.1 GCA_025360445.1 Betaproteobacteria bacterium | reverse complement strand
CTGGATCGATCGAGCTTTTCCAACGGAGCGCCGGTCGCGCCGTCGACGTGAAACCAGGTTTCACCGCAGATAATGCGATAGACCGGTGCCGCTGCTACGGATGAAGCAATCGGATAGGCGTCCACCGCGGGCACTATCATTGCGGGCCGGCAGGCGGGCCCAAGTGTTGTCACGGCTGCATCCACTTCTGCGGGCTGCAGGAAGGAATGCGGAGGCGCTGACTCGTCGCCGATAAGACTTAGCTGTTGCGAACTAACCTCGAAGCGGTCGCGCCGATAAATGCGCTCGTTAAAGATAAACCATTCGACTTCGCGCGCCCCGACCGGCAAACGCTTCGCATTCGCGGCCGACGCTGTCGACCAGGTTCCCGCACCTTCGAATGCCGCGCGCTCGCCGATCTCAAGATGTCCCGTCGAAAATAAACGGCCGTGATCCATCGACAGCCAGCCGCTGAAAATCCACGTCAGCACAAAAATCATGCAGCCGAGGCCGAGCCAGTGATGCCACGCCT
Organism: Betaproteobacteria bacterium; assembly: GCA_025360445.1. GTDB lineage: Bacteria > Pseudomonadota > Gammaproteobacteria > Burkholderiales > SG8-41 > PALSA-1004. Next base: position 9,909 of record JANYCE010000050.1, on the reverse strand, counting down.
GCCAACCGCGATAAAGCGACGCGTGCCGTCCGCGCGCGGGCTGAATGCGGGTTATGCCGAGCACTGCGCCTGAGAGCGCTGCGATCAATGCAGCCAGCGACAGTGTCCATACCGTGGCATCCCACGCGCGCCAATGGCTGCGCAGGATAGTTGGATAAACCCAATGTACGACGCTGCCAGCGTAATTCCATGCGCGTTCACGCCGCGTTGTATCGCGCACGACTTCGCCGGTGGTGGACGACACGTAGAGTTCGGTCGCTGCCTCGTCGTTAAGCGCGATGCGAAACAGCGGACGATGCGCGTCGAGTCCGTTCGGCACCGTCCACTGATCGTATTGCGCGCGCTCAATGACCGTGGCCAACTCGGTGACGAGCGCGCGCCGGCGCGCATGATCAACTGCAATGGCCAGTGCCAATTCGTCGGTGGTTACGGCAGCGGATGACAAATCGACTGCGTGAAACGCGCGCACACTGTTCGGTTGCTGCACGATGTAAACAGGGCCGTCGCTGCGCGCCAACATGCGAACCCGCGTCGCAATTCCCGCACTGCGGGCAATGACCGCAGCCAGTGTTTGATTGCCCACGGTGGCCCGATCGATGTCAGCAAGCCCGGCGATGCGCTCGACTTCGGTCAACGCCGGGAAGGGCACGAAATGCATAACGATGCCGCTGGCAAACCACATCGCGAATAATAGGCACAGCGCCACGCCAAGCCAGCGATGAATCAGCACCAATACGCGCATGTCCGGGACGCCTGTCGGTTCAGAACTTCAGCGCGGCGGAAATTTCATAACTGCGCGGAGCGCCGAGCAGGACCTGGTCGGGGTAGAAGGGATCACCCCAGATCGCATACTTTTTGTCGGTTAAATTGCGCACGCGCAAAGTTACCCGTGTGTTTTTATGCAGGTCGATAGAGGCATAAGCATCGGCCACTGTATAGGCGAGCATCGTGACCGCGTTAGCATCGGTGTTAAAGCGGTCGCCGACATGCCGGATCGAGGTGCCGGCTTCAACGGGCGCTGGCAGATTGATCCGATACGACGCGCCCGCATTGGCGACGATCTTCGGCACATTTGGCGGCGTGTTTCCCGAGAAAGATCCGCCAGCGAATACATAGTCGGCATAGCGAGCGTGCGTGTATGCGAAGTTGCCCCACAGATTCCACTGCCGGCCCGGCCGTACGGCGGCGGCGATTTCGATGCCGTTAGAAAGTTGCTTGCCGGCGAGGTTCAGCGACTGGCCGCCTTGCGCTGCGTATACGTTGTCGCGCTCGATGTCGTAAACCGCTAATGACCACTCAGCTTTGCGCTCCCAGAAGAGCTGCTTGATTCCAGCTTCGTAGGTGCGCGAGCGCGTCAGATTTAGCGGCTGGGTGGGACCCAGCAAAAATGTATTGTTAGCGGCGACATCGGCACCCGTCGCGTATTGGCCATACAGCGTAAAGCCCGGCATCGCTTCCCAAGTGAAACCCAGGCGCCCGGTCGCCGGATACCAGTTGGTCGAAAACGGAAACCCCGCCCGACTGATGTTCGCAGCATTGAGCGACGTGCGGTTGAGCGATATTTCTTCGTAGCGCAACCCGCCGACCAGCGCCAAGGCAGGCGTAATTTTTAAACGGTCTTCGACCACGAAAGCGATGTTGCCGATGTTCGCGGTTTGCTGCTGCTGAATCAGTGGGCCGTAAGTGCCGCGCACGGGATCGGCGACCGTTACCGAGTCGGAGGGAAAATTGGCAGCGCCGGGACGGTTAAAGTCGAGCTTGCTCAATTCAAACGCGAACACCGCGCGATTATCCATTCCTGCAAGCTGGCCGTCCCATTGCAGTTCGGTCTTGTTGCCAAACAGGCGCTGGCTATGCGCGACGTAAAAACGCTCGCGGTCGACGCGGCCGGTTGTAGCGTTAAAGGCAGCGACTTCGTTGTTAAAGTATTCGCGTTGCGCGGCGTATGCATAAGCGAGTTCGCGCACCGTCACGCTACTGCCCAATTTCCATTCGAAGCCGGTGCGCAGCCAGTATTCGTTAGCGTTATTGTGATTGTCGAGGACGTTGTAGTTCGTGCTGAATGTGCGCCCGTCTATCGTGACCGCGCCGAGATTCGTACCATTGTAATTTGAGACATAATTACCTGCCACGATTCCACCTGTTGAGTTGCCGCGCGAAGATGCGGCCGCGAGTAGTGGAGTGCCCCAATATGCGTTAGCGCGATCCTGCTTGAACTCAAACGCGCCAAATAGTTTCAAGTTCGGCGAAACACGGTAATCGAGACCGGTCGACACATGCCAGTTTTGTGTGTGCGTGTCGTCGATGTAACCGTTGGTCGATGCGCGGTAAACGTCGAACCGGTAATCGAGACCTGTGACCGGCGTGCTCCCACCCGAACCAAAGCCGCTACGAACGCTATTAAATGAGCCGTACGATACCGTCGCTTCGTTTTCGATCGGACCCTGATGCGGGCGTTTGCTGACAAAGTTGATCGCGCCGCCGGCCGCGCCTTCGCCCGACATGAGCGACGCCGAGCCTTTTAGAAATTCGATGCGCTCGAGATTGCCGGTATCCATTGTCCGCGAAGTCATGTTCTGCGGACCGATCTTGATGCCGTTGTAGAGCATGTTAATTTGAGTGTTGGTGTAGCCGCGCATCGAGAACGCAGACGGTTCGGCTGGAAAATCGCCGGCCGTCACACCAACTGCACCCTGGGCCGCCTCCGACACGCTGCGATAGCCGCGCGTCGTCAGCGTGTCCTGGTCGATGATCTCAACGGTCGCTGGCACCTCCCGCGCCGTCAAGCCCAGGCGGCTCGCGCTGTCCGCCGGCGTATTCAGGTTGAGAGGAGTCGCACGCAACGCCTCGACGCGCACCTCGGGCAGCCGCAGTTGCGCCGCGGCGGGCAGGGCAATCAGCACCGTCGAAAGAAAAATTGTATGCCGGCTGGCTAGCCGCGCGAGCTTGCGTTCGCCGCGCATCAAAGTCACCCGCGCTTCATCTAACCCTTGAGCCATTTCCGCTCCCCTGACTTTATTTTTTGGTGACTATTCAGCCTGAGGCAGGCCTAGTGGCGTGCCCCAAGAAGGTCAAGCGCAATACCTCGAACAAATTATGTCCTTGCTTGTGCATGGTATCGAGATAGGAGCGGATGATGCAGAAATTCTGCGCGCCGTTGAGCGTGCGAAAGCAGCCGGAGATTTTCTGCTTTACCTTGGGCATTCGGATGGCGCGCTCGCCGAGGTTGTTGGTAAACGGCACGCGCAGATTGGTGACGAAGCGCAGCACCGCTGCGGCATGCTCGCGCATGCGTCGCAGCAAATTGAACACCAGCGTCTGTTTGACCCGACCGCGGCGCTTGTTCTAATTGTTGACCGAGTGACTTGGTCAGCGCATCGGCCAGTAGCCGGCAGGACGGATCACTGCTACCGCCCGGAGGAAATGGATTTATCAAACGCACAGGTCGCACCGGGTAATCTGTTAGCGGTTCGGCGCCGTATGCGACAGTCGGGAGTGCGAAGAAAACGCAAATCAATAATTTCATCGAGGGCTCACAGCATGGAAGGCATTGAAATTATGCCCGAATTGCTTCGGCGCCTGCGCTATACGCGCACCGTATAATCGGTCATTCAATAAATTTAATGACAAGGTAAGCAGAATGGCGCGGACGTTTCATTCACAAGTCAAAGCAATTCAGCCTGTCATCATTGCCAAGGGAAATATACGTTACGCGCCCGGCCTGCGCGCAGGACGCTGGATTTTTGCGACGGGCCATAAAGGCACTGCGGATTATATGAGCGGAATGGCGGATGACGTCCTCAAGCCCGCCGCACCGGGCTGGTCTGCCTCAAAATTAAGGCGTGAAGCTGAGCAGATTTTCAGGAATACCGCGCGCGTATTTAAAGCGGGCGGCGGCGACCTGCGAGATATCGTGCGCGTTGATCAAAACTACACGTCCGGCCGCGCCGTCGAGTCTTATCATGATGCGCGGCGCGCGACCTTGAAAGACCACATCCCGCCCAGCACCTCGACACTGACCGGCGGATTTTTGCTGCCCGGACAGGAAATCGAAGTGCATATGATCGGCATCGTGCCGCAGGGCAATTTTCGCGCGCGGCACATCCGTCCGCCAGGTCAGGCGGTGCACGCGACATCGGGTTGCAGCCTCGCGCTGACGGCCGGTGACTACGTGTTTGTCGCGGGACGCATGGCCGATTCGTTCACGTTCGGCGAGAGGCTTGCCGCCGAGGCGCGCCTGCCGGACGGCCATTTATGGAAGGGGCTGCCGATCAAACTTGAGGCCGAATTTATTTTGCGGCACAAGATTGAGCCAGCCCTGAAGGCGGCCGGCACATCGCTGGTCAACGTTGTGCGCATCCAGCAATACCACAGCGATTTGAGCGAATTTTATCCGGCGTATCAAATCTGGAACAAGCATCTGCCCGGACAGTATTTGCCTTTTTCAGCGGTCAAGGTGCCGTTTCTGCCGGTGCCGGGCTGCACCGTGCAACTTGACCTCTGGGTATATGCGCCGTGATCGTGATGCTGCCAGCTAAGCCGCGTGCCCGCGTTGACAAGGCGCCTGAATAGATGGCGTTGTATCTGGTCTTCGCGGTAACGTTCATCGGTTTCGTCGGCGTGAACGCGTCGCGCGTTGTTCTTCAGCTTTACGCGCTCGATCTTCAGGCCAGCCCGACGCAGGTCGGCATCTTGATTGCGTTCTACTACGTTTGTCCTTTGTTGCTGTCGTGGCCCGCGGGGACCTGGGGCGACCGCTACGGTCCGCGCCGCCCGTTAGTGTTCAGCGCGGTGTGCGGCGCCGGCGGATTGTTAATTCCGTATTACGTGCAATCGCTGCCTGCGCTGTACCTGGCGGGCACCTTGAGCGGGATGTCGTTCGCCTTTTTTCTCGTGATCGTGCAGAACCTGGTCGGCGTATTAAGCGCGCCCGACCAGCGCGCGCAAAATTTCAGCAACTTCAGTCTCGTCGGTGCAACATCGAACTTCGTTGGGCCGCTCGTCGCCGGCTTGTCGGTCGACTATCTGCAGTACCCGCGCGCGTGCGTCGTTGCCGGCGCATTTTCGCTCGCGACCGGTGTAATGGTAGTGATATGGGGAAAAATACTGCCCGGCGGCACCCGCCGCACCTCACCGCGCGCGCCGCTGGGGGAAACGCTCGCCGATCCGGCGGTGGTGCGCATTCTTGCGATCGGTGCGCTCGTCCAGTTGGGGACTGACCTCTTTCAATTCTATATCCCTGTTTATGGCGTCGGGATCGGATTGTCCGCGTCGGCAATCGGATCGCTGCTGGCTACATTTGCCGCCGCGTCGTTTATCGTGCGCTTTGCACTGGCGCGGCTGATCAGGCAATTAGGCGAGGATAAGCTGCTCGCGTATTCTTTTTACATCGCCGCAGTGGGGTTTGCGCTGGTGCCGCTTTTCCAGGATGTCGTGATGCTGGCAATCGTCTCATTCATCTTCGGACTTGGCACCGGGTGCGGCCAGCCGATTGCAACGATGCTGATGTTTAGTCGCGCGACCGATGGTCGCTCGGGCGAGGCGTTGGGACTGCGCTTGACTGTTAACAATCTCGTGCGCGTGATAGCGCCGGCGCTGTTCGGGTTTATCGTATCGGGCTTTGGCCTTGCACCGGTGTTTTATATCAACGCAGTGATGATGGGTGCTGGCGGCCTTGTGAGCCGGACCAACACCGGCAAAGTGCCGCCGCCGGATGCGAAGTAAAATCCGGTGGCAGCCACGACTATAGCTGCGTGCAAAGCTTGGACTATGAGGAGGAACACACCATGAAGGCACTGCATACCGTCAAACTGATCAACCCGGTCGGTCAGCGCGCGCTTGCGCGTGCGCCGCTCGCGCCGCGGCTTCAAACGCTGAACGGCAAGTCGATCGGCTTCATTGACAATATCAAGCCTAACGCAAATCTTTTCATCCAATACATCGAGGAGATGATGCGCGCGGAATATACAGGCATAGAAACGCATACCGTGCGCAAAAACGCTACCTCCAGCAAGCTGATAGCGCATGAGCTTGAAGGCAAAGTGCAGGCGCTCGTCAATGCCTGGGGTGATTGAGGCGGCTGTGCGTCGTGGTGTATCCACGACTCCGTTTATCTCGAAAAGCGCGGCGTACCGACTTCAACTGTTGTGTCGACCGCGTTTCTGACGCATGGCCGGCTGGCCGCGAAAAATCTTCAGCTCGATGATTTGCCGCTGCTGGTGACGCCGCATCCGCTCAACGATCTGACGCCGGACGAAGTGCGTGAACTCGCCCGCAGCGCGTATCCGATCGTCATCGAACAACTGACCGGGCAGGGCACGTTACCAAAGCATACCCAGGTTGACTTTGTGCACCCGGCGGCACGGCAGCAAGGGCGCGGCGGCGCGGTAGCGGCATGAGCGCAGGTGCAATGGATGCACCTGTTCTCGAGCTCGATGTGGAGGACAATTGGGAAAGCATTAACGCGTGGTTTCTCGCGCATGACCTGACCGATGGATTGCCTATCGTGCCGCCGACCGCGGCGCGCGTTGCAGCAATGACCGATTATGTCGAGCGCACGCTCGGCTGGAAAGCCGCTGACGTGATCGGCACCCTCGCGCCGAAACGCGGCCTTGCGACCGTGGAAAAAATTGCCGCCAATGCAGTGATGGCCGGATGCATTCCGGAATACATGCCTGTACTGCTCGCGTGCGTGAAAGCGATCGCCGCGCCGGTCTTTAATCTCGATGCCGTACAGACCTCCACGCACAACACGTCGCCGCTGCCGATTGTCAACGGGCCGGTGTGTACAGCAATCGATTTGAACTTCGGCTACAACCACACCGGCAGCCGTTGGCGCAGCACGAGCACGCTCGGGCGCGCGCTGCAGCTCACAATGATTAACGTGGGCGGCACGCCAGGATCGATCAACATCCACACGCAGGGGCATATCGCGCGGTTCGCTCATTGCATCGCTGAGAACGAGGAAGAAAATCCGTGGGAGCCGCTGCATGTCGAACGCGGATATGCGCGGGAGACCAGCACGGTCACGATGATTCCGGCGTGTCCCGCCGCGATGATTGACGACAACGGCGGCAGCCAGACTGCCAAAGACCTGCTGCGCACGCTCGCGTTGTCGATCCCGTATGTCGGCAATCGCAATACCAACGGCGAAGGCCAGCCGCTCTTGATTCTGTGTCCGCAGCATGCACGGCTCCTGGCGAACGGCGGTTACAGCAAAGCCGAGGTCAAGCAGTTCATATGGGAATATGGCCGGCTGCCGTTCGGCAATATTCCGCGCGGCAACCTGACCAGCTTCAGCAAAAAAATCCTTAAGCAGTATGCCGACTTTGATCCGTCATTCGGGGTGCCGATCGCGGAGAAACCGGACGACATCGTGATCGTGGTGATGGGCGGCACCGGCACTCACAGCCTGTCAGTGCAAACGCGATTGGCGTCGCAAAACATCACGGTGGCAATCGAGCGCAAGGATGGTACGCCGTGGCAGGTGGCCGGCTAAATCGTCGCTTGGCATTAACGATAACAGGGAGCCGGCTCATGCAGCTAAGAGTGACGATCACGATCGCAGCATTGATAGTGTTATCGGCCGGCATCGTGTCGACCGCATCGGCGCAGAACGATTATCCGCAGCGGCCCATCCGCCTGCTGGTAGGTTTTACCCCCGGCGGCGGCACCGATCTGGTTGGCCGGCTCATCGCGGGGAAGCTTGCCGACCGGCTCGGTCAGCAAGTCGTGATCGACAATCGCGCGGGTGCCAGCGGCATCATCGCGGCGGAGATCGTGTCGAAGTCGCAACCCGACGGTTACACGCTGCTGGTTTCGGGTTCGTCGATCAGCATCGTCGGCAGTCTTTATAAAGATACCAAGTTCGACGTGCAGCGCGACCTGGAGCCGCTCGCGCTGGTCGCCACATCGCCGTACCTGATGGTTGCGCATCCATCGATCGGCGTGAAAACTGTGGCCGAACTGATCGCTTATGCGAAACCGCGGCCCGGCAAAATTTCGTGGGGCGCGTCGACACCTGGCACCGTCCAGCATCTGAGCGGAGAAATGTTTAAGCGCATGGCCGGCATCGAAATGGTATTCATTCCATACAAAGGTACTGGGGCAATGTTGCCGGACCTGCTTGGCGGCCGTCTTCAAATCGCGATTGATAATGTTCTTGTATTGACGCCGCATGTAAAGCTCGGCTCGCTCACCGCACTCGCCGTCACCACGGCGAAGCGCACGCCGATACTGCCTGATGTGCCGTCGCTTGCCGAGTCAGGAATCAACGGCTTCGACACGAGCGGGTGGTTCAGCATGTACTGCGCACCTAAAACACCTCAACACATCGTAAAGAAACTCAACACGGAAATTATCGCCATTGTGAATCAGCCCGATGTGCGGGAGCGTCTGCTGACTTTCGGTGCGACGCCGTTGCCGGGCACGCCCGACGATCTACGCCGTCAACTCGCGCGCGAAGTACCCGCGTGGCGCAAGGTAATTGCGGACGCCGGCCTTAAGGTTGAATAACACGCGGCTGAATAACACGCGGCCGAATAACATGCGGCTGAATGAACATGCGGCTGAATGATCACGCGCGCAATGCGCTTTTGGGGCGGCCATCCGGTGGCGAAAGGGGAGTCGACCGGTTACAATGTTTACTACGCCTGCGTACGCGGCAGTCTGCAATATCGCGCTTAAATTCGAGTCGCCCGGTCACGGAGAACCTATGAAGACATTTTTTCGCTACAGCGCACTGGTCGTTTTCGCGCTGGTGTTTACGGCGGTCGGCGCGCAATCGACCAAAGTCGGTTATGTCAATGTGGCACGCATCGAAAACGAGTCGGCGCTGGCTAAACAATCGCTGGAACAGTTGAGAAAAGAATTTGCGCCGCGCGAGCAGCAGCTTGCTGAGATGCAGAAGCAGGGCAACACCCTGCAGGCCGAACTCGAGAAAAGTGCGGCGACGATGCCGGTCTCAGAAAGAATCGCCAAGGAAAAACGCATTACCGCAATGTTGCAGCAGTATCAGCAGTTGCAACGCAGCATGGCGGAGGATTTCGAGATCCGAAAACGCGAATCGTTTGGTGGTTTTTTGGCCGAAGTAAATACAATCATCAAAACTATTGCTGAAGCAGGCAAGTACGACCTTATCGTGCAGCAGGCGGTCTACAACAGCGCGGCCACCGACGTCACCGATCAAGTGATGAAAGAACTCGCTAAGCGTTCCGCTGCCGGCAAATAAGCCGTCGCGGTCCATCCGACCGCCCCGGCGGAACCGACTGCCGGCGCGAAACCAGTGCGGAATCCCCGATGACGTCTTTCAAAGCTGCTTGCGTGCAGCTCAATTCCGGCAACGACATGGCCGCCAACCTGAGTGCGGCCGAAGCCGCAATCCGCTCGGCCGCTGCGGGCGGCGCTGAACTTATACTGTTGCCCGAATACGCGGCGTTGCTTGATGGCAGCGGCCGCGTGATGCGTGAGAATTCGCCCTCCGAAGAACAACATCCCGCGCTCGAAAAATTTCGCGCCCTGGCGCAAGCGAGCAACGCGTGGCTGCTGGTGGGCTCGCTGACCGTCAAAATAGACGCCGAGCACATGGCTAATCGCTCTTATTTATTGTCCCCCGCGGGTGAGATCACGGCGCGCTACGACAAGATCCATATGTTCGACGCGACTTTGCCGAGCGGTAAAACGATCCGCGAATCGAGCGGCTACCGGCCCGGCGATCAGGCGGTGCTGGCGGCGACACCGTGGGGCCCGCTTGGTATGACAATCTGTTACGACCTGCGCTTTCCGCAACTTTATCGCGCGCTCGCCAAAGCAGGCGCGCTGTTTCTCGCGGTGCCGTCGTCGTTTCAGCGCGAAACGGGCGTTGCGCACTGGCATTCGTTATTGCGCGCGCGCGCGATCGAGAATCTGAGC
>JANYCE010000014.1 GCA_025360445.1 Betaproteobacteria bacterium | reverse complement strand
TGTAGGGGGTTGTAAGGGGAACCCGCAAGCCGCGGCCGTCAGCGTAGATCACGAGAGCCGTGAGCGGAAAATCCAGTAAAGCATTGGCGATATAACGCTCCTCAAGGTCAACGGTTCGCCGGACAAAATTCCGCATCCGTTCCTCAACACTCGCCTCAAAGTTATCGGGGTCTTTAAAGAAAACAGCCTCGGTTGCGCGCCACAGGCTTACTACCTGTTCCACGTGCTCGAGGTCGAGCTGATCTTCCTCAATTGCACGTTCAAAGTCGAAGTATTTGGAAACGGCGGCGGAGTTTTGAACCCCAGGCGGCGCCCGAAAATTGAACCCCTAAGCGCATAAAGCAGGACGACCCCCTCGAAGATGACGGTATCGACACCAAGCATCGCCGAGAGGGGCGTCCCAAGGGGTGATTAGCATGGATACCTGGGAGACCATTCGTCTTCGTTGCCGCCGCGACGGAGAAAAGATTAAAGTGGTGGCGCGCGAGCTGGGCCTCGCGCCGAACACGGTGCGCAAATATCTGCGTCAAGATGGGCCGCCGAAGCGAGCAGCGCGTCCGCGCGCGAGATTGCTCGATCGCTACGCAACGCACATCGATGAATTGATTCGCTCGACGCCTAAGATCACGGCGGTACGCGTTGGCAGTTACTTGCGTCAAAACATCGATACCGAACTGAACGTCGACGAGCGCACGCTGCGTCAATACGTTGCCGCACGTCGCGCCGTGCTCATACCGCGCGAAGCGTTCGTGCGAGCGGCATACGCGCCGGGAGATCAATCGCAGTTCGACTTCTCACCGATGTCGGTGCTGCTCGCCGGCGTGGTCGTCGTCGTGCAATTGTTCGTGGTTCGATTGAGCTATAGCGGTCGGTTTATGGCGCGTGCATCGATGCGTTGCGATCAGCCGTCGCTCTTTGCCGGATTGCTCGCCGGTTTTGCGGCATTTGGCGGCCTGACGCGCACGTCGATCTTCGACAATGCCTCGACGGCCGTTACGCGTGTTTTGCGCGGTCGCAATCGTGCCGAGAACGAAGCGTTTACGGCGTTCCGCGGCGGCCTCGCGTTACACGTTGCATTTGCAGCGCCGGCAAAGGGCAACGAGAAGGGCGGTGTCGAGGGCCTTCACGGCTACATCGAGGACAACTTCTTTCGACCAATTCCGTCGTACGTCGATCTCGATGAACTCAATGCTGCATTGGTCGTCTTCTGCGACGCAAGTTTGTCGCGCGAGCATACGACACATCACGAGACGATCGGCGATCGCTTTGCACGAGAGCAGCCGACATTGCAAGCCCTGCCGATGGTGTTGCCGCGAGCGTGCGTCACCCGCTACGCTCGGGTCAATAAGTTTGCCGAAGTGTGTTTCGAGCGCAATTGGTATTCTGTTCCGACACGCTGGGCGCATCGCAATGCCGTCATCGAGGTCTACGAGCGGCGGTTGCGCATTGTTGTCGATGCCGACGTCGTCGCAGAGCATCAGCGTGGTATTAGCGTCGGCGAACGTTTTCTCGACCCGCGGCATTATGTCCAACTCTTAGCCCATAAACATCGAGCGGCTGAAAGCGCGCTCGTTCTCAGCGATGGCCGAATCCCTGACGTTTTGCGAGATCTCTTTAAAAGATACTGCCAAAACGATTCGCGTAACGCCACGAAGCGATGGACGCAAGTACTCTCGTTGCTGAGCGATGTCCCGGTCGCAGAGCTCGCCCAAGTCGTAACGCACGCGCTCGCGCGCGGGACCGATGATCCCGACGCGATCGCGCTCATGGTCGAGCAGAAGCGAGCGCCGGCTCCAACACGGGCAATTCGCACATCCGCATTGCCAACGGCGGCGCGATGCGAAGCACCGGTAGTAAACTTGGCGGCGTATGCGACGGCGCTCTTGATTGAGAGCGCGGCATGATCGACTCGTCTCCGCTGCTCGAAATGCAATTGCGCGGAATGCATCTCACGACGGTACTGGCCAACTATCAACGGCTATTAGGCGAGCATGCCCAACCGTTGCCGTATTTGAGCGATCTTATCTCGCTCGAGGCCGCAAAGCGACAAGAAAACGGCGTGAAATCGCGGATCGCGGCCGCGCATTTTCCGACGCTGAAAACCATTGAGTCGTTTGATTTCACTTTGCAACCTGTTTTGCCAAAAGCCAAGTTACTCGAACATTTCGAGGGCACGTTCGTCGACGCACATCGCAACATCATCCTAAGCGGACCGCCCGGTGTGGGCAAGAGTCACATCCTGAGCGCCATCGGTCTTGCAATGTGCATGCGCGGTTATCGCGTGCTCTTTACGACGGCCGCCGCGCTGCTCATGAAACTCATCGCCGCGAAGAAAGCGGCAACGCTCGAGCGACACTATCGCAGTTTCGATCGCATCGATTTGCTGCTCATCGATGAACTCGGATACGTACCATTCGAGCGAGAAGCAACGGATCTGCTTTTTCAACTCATCTCGCAGCGTTACGAACGACGCAGCATCGCGCTCACGACGAACCTGCCATTCGAAAAGTGGACGCAAGTTTTTCCCGACGAGATGGCCGCTACGGCCGTCATCGATCGACTCGTTCATCACGGCGCCGTCTTCGCATTCGCCGGCGAAAGTCACCGGCTGCGCACGCGCGGGAAATCCTCCAAGAACGCTTAACGACCTCAGGGGTTCAATTTTACGACGCCGCTAGCGGTTCAAATTCCGAGCGCCGTTTCCATCGCTCACGCCTCGGTTCTAATCCGCCGGCGATACAGATGCGAATCTGCAGGAGTTTTATGCCGGAAAAGGTTGCTGCCCTCGACGATGTGCCTTCGCACCGGGACTACCCGCCGGCGTTAATAGCAAAGCTCCTAGCGTCCTGCGTCGCCATGCTCTTTCGTTCATGAGGGCGATGCGGACACGAAGAGCGACGCTGCTTTCGCACCTGGAAACGGCGGCGGAGTTTTGAACCCCAGGCGGCGCCCGAAAATTGAACCCCTAAGCGCATAAAGCAGAACGACCCCCTCGAAGGTTGGTGGTAACGACACCAAACCAGCCGCCGAGAGGGGCGTCCCAAGGGGTGATTACCATGGATACCTGGGAGACCATTCGGATCCGTTGCCGACGCGACGGGGAAAAGATCAAAG
>JANYCE010000013.1 GCA_025360445.1 Betaproteobacteria bacterium | reverse complement strand
CAGCGATCTCCCGATTCAATGCATCACGGGTACGGAAGTTGATGGCGACGCGCGTGACGGACAACAGGGTCAGGGGACGTCAACGGGTCTCGTGTGGAATCGCGCTAGGTCTCGCAGAGCCATCAGCCGTTCGGCGCAGACTGCCGTGCCTGCCACCAGTTCCCGTTCATCCAGGTGCGTGATCTGTCATGCATCGCCTGCCATAAGAAGATTAAAGAGCACGTGCCGGCCGCCGAACTGACGGGCGCGCAGGGACAGGCATTTCGAGACACGCGTTGTGCCGAGTGCCACCGTGATCATAAAGGCGTGCAAATGGCGCCGCGCGCGCAGGAGCAGTGCGCCGAGTGCCATCGTGATGTGAAAAGCGTAGCTGCGGAAGCGACGTCGGAAAAGGCAACGGACTTTCGTACCGATCACCCGGAATTCAGGCTGTCGTTGCTGGATGCCGACAAACCCGACGCAATCCGGCGTGTGCGCCAAAGCAAACCCGCATCGCCTGACATGGTCGAGCGTTCGAATTTGAAATTCAACCACAAACTCCACCTGGATCCAGGTGGTGTGCGCGATCCAGAAGGTAAGCGCGACGCCGCCGGCGCGCGCGACGCGCAGGGCCGCCGCACGGTACTCAAATGCGCGGATTGCCACCAACCCAACACGGGCGGCCTCTTGATGGCGCCGGTTTCAATGGAGCAACACTGCCAGCGCTGCCATTCACTGGCCTTCGAGCCGCAGGTGACGAAGCGGCAGGTAGTGCACGGCGAAGCGGCGCAAATCGCTACCATGCTGCGTGAGTTTTACGCGCGCCTCGTGCTCGGCGACGTGCCGCCTGACGTCAATCCGCCGAAGGATTTGCCGCGCATGCGACCGGGCGCAGTGCTCTCATATCAGGAACGGCAGCAGGCGTTGCGAATTGCCGATCAAAAGGCGAACCTCGTGATGCGCGAACTCTTCGACACACGCAAGGTTTGCTCTACCTGCCATGAAGTAAGCCGCCCCGCAGGCACTGCGGAGTGGAAAGTAGCGCCGGTGCGCGTCGCCCAGGTGTGGATGCCGCAAGCGCGATTCAGCCATGCCAAGCACTCGACCGAGCAGTGCACGAAGTGCCACGATGTTTCGGCTTCGAAGGACGCCAGGCACATCGCGATGCCCGACATCGCCAGTTGCCGTGACTGCCACGTCGGTGCGCGTCCGGTCACCGGAAAAGTGACCTCTGATTGTGCTACCTGTCACAAATTTCACGAGGGCAGCGACTTTTGGCATGGCGTGATGCAGGCGCAAATGCTACCGCCGGGAAAAAGATGACAAGGCTTATCGTTGGCTTCTTTGCAACGCTGCTCGTAGCAACGCTGGTGTCATGCGGCGGGGATGACGGTGGCACCGGCGGGCCGACGTTGTCCGCGCCGGGTTGCAGCGGTGGATGCGCGGCCGCGACGCCGACTGCTTTGACGGTCGCCGAAGTGAATCGCGTGTTAAGCCAAGCCGTGCAGGAAGCGCAGGCGCGCGGCGCACTCGCCACCATCGCGGTGGTCGATCGCTCAGGCAATGTGCTGGCGGTTTTCAAGATGACCGGTGCAGCCGGTTTTACGATTTCTGGCGGGCGGGGCGTCGTAGGCGGCCTTGAAGGCGAGAGTTCGGTGCCGTCCGAATTCGCTGCGATCAGCAAGGCGATCACCGGCGCCTATTTGTCATCCGAAGGTAATGCGTTCTCGACGCGCACAGCCAGCCAGATCGTGCAGGAAAATTTTAATCCGGGTGAAGTCGGTTCGCCCGGCGGTCCGCTGTTCGGTGTGCAGTTTTCTTCGCTCTCATGTTCCGATGTGATGGCCACGGGGGCGAGCGCAGGTCCCAAGCCATCCCCGTTGGGGCTCGCGGCGGATCCCGGCGGCCTGCCCCTGTATAAAAGTGGCATTGTCGTCGGCGGCGTCGGCGTTATTGCGGACGGCATTTACGGTCTCGATCTCAACATTAACGACGTCGATCAGAACACTGATGAGTTGATTTCCGTAGCGGGTGCACGCGGCTTCGACGCACCGGTAAATCGTCGTGCCGACCGCATCACTGCTGACGGCAGAACGTTTCGCTACGTCGATTCCGAAACACTCCTGTCGAATCCGTCATTGGCGCCAGCCGCGCCGGCTGCGGGCGCGTTGGTTACGGCGGGGGCTTACAAACCCGCCGCAGGGGTGACAGCCGGCGTCGCGTTCAGCACGGCGGCGTCCGGCTTTCGTCTCGACACGACGACACCGGCGTTTGCCGGTCTCGGTGCCTACGTGCTCGACAACGGCGCCGGCGTCAATCGCTTTCCACCGATCGCAGGTACCGACGGGCAACTCACAGCGCCGGAAGTCTCCCGCATACTCGCTGAGGCGATTCGAATTGCGAACCGCGCCCGCGCCCAGATTCGCCAACCGCTCGGCACCCCTGCGCAGGTAACCGTCTCGGTCGTCGACACCAATGCGGCAATCCTCGGCGTCGTGCGTACGCCGGACGCGCCTGTCTTCGGGACCGATGTTGCGATTCAAAAGGCGCGCAGCGCTTTGCTGTTCTCCAAAACTACCGCCGCGGCCGCATTGAACGCGCTCGGTGGAACCATCCCGGGTTACGTGACCGGCATGCAAGGGCTGATCGGGGGTGCACTGACCAACGGGGTTGCGTATAGCAATCGCGCGATCGGCAATCTCGCGCGGCCGTTTTTGCCTGACGGCATTAACGGCAACGGGCCGGGGCCGTTATCGAAGCCGTTCGCTCAGTGGAGTCCATTTTCCGACGGTCTTCAACTCGATCTGGTGATTACGAAGGTGGTCGCGAACGTGACCGCCGGCGCGATTGCCGGTCCGTGCAGCACCGTTCCCGAGGCAACTAACGGCATCCAGATTTTTCCTGGCAGCGTGCCCATCTATCGCGGCGCTGTGCTGGTCGGGGCGATTGGAATCTCCGGTGACGGCATCGACCAGGACGACATGGTCGCATTTTTGGGACTCGCGAACGCCGGGATCGCATTGGGCACTGGGATTGCAAATGCACCCTCAGCGCAGCGCGCCGATCAGATCGCAGTGCCGGGCGGACTATTGCGCTATGTAAATTGCCCGGTTGCGCCATTCCTCGATACCACTGCGACGAATGTCTGCAATGGAATTTAATTTGCGCCGCCGGCCACTGGCAAGCGCGCTTGCGCTGACCGCGCTGACTCTGTGTTGCTTACCCGTACAACTTCATGCTCAGGCGCCCACGCCGACTGACGCGCAAGCACCGA
>JANYCE010000413.1 GCA_025360445.1 Betaproteobacteria bacterium | reverse complement strand
CTGAACCAGTTGCCCCCTACGGCTCAGGCGAGATTGCGCGGCCGGTACCATCGCCGCACCAGAAGCTGGTCATTTTTACCGAACATCGCGACACGCTGAACTATCTCGCAAACCGCATCACGACTTTATTGGGTCGCAAGGATGCCGTAGTCATCATCCACGGCGGAATCGGCCGGGAAGAGCGCTTGAAGGTGCAGGAGTCCTTTAAGCACGATCCCGAGGTTCAGGTGCTGCTTGCGACGGATGCGGCTGGCGAAGGCATCAACCTCCAGCGCGCCCACCTGATGGTGAACTACGACCTGCCGTGGAATCCCAACCGCATCGAGCAGCGCTTCGGCCGCATTCATCGCATTGGCCAGACCGAGGTGTGTCACCTATGGAACCTCGTCGCCGAAGAAACCCGCGAGGGCGACGTTTACCGAAGACTGCTGGAAAAACTCGAGCAGGCACGTCAATCATTGGGCGGTCAGGTTTTCGATGTGCTCGGCAAGCTTCAATTCGAAGGTAAATCACTGCGCGACCTGTTGATCCAGGCTATCCGCTACGGCGAACGCGACGACGTAAAAGCCTATCTGACTACCGTTCTCGACACGGCGCTCGACCGCGGCCATCTGCAGGACTTGCTGGAAGAACGGGTTCTCGCCCACGATGCCATGGACGCAAGTGGTGTTCACCGCATTCGAGAAAGCATGGAGCGCGCTGATGCGCGCCGACTGCAGCCGCACTATATCGAGTCCTTTTTCCATGAGGCATTCCGCCATTTGGGCGGAACAGCCAATCAACGGGAACCGCGTCGCTATGAGGTCACCAATGTCCCTGCGCCGGTCCGTAACCGCGATCGTCTGATCGGTATCGGCGAGCCGGTGTTGCCGCGGTATGAACGCATAGCGTTTGAGAAATCTCTGGTGGCGCCGCAAGGTCAGCCACTGGCAGCGTTCGTTTGCCCGGGACACCCTTTGCTCGACTCAGTCATCGACATCACACTTGAACGTCATCGCGACCTTCTCAAGCGCGGTTCCGTGTTGGTGGACGAACGTGACAACGGAACGCAGCCGCGAGTCCTCTTCTATCTCGAACATGCAATTCAGGATGCGAGTCTCACGCGCGCGGGCGAACGCCGCGTCGTCTCCAGGCGCATGCTCTACGTAGAACTCGACGCCGCCGGCACCATGCGTCATGTGCAGTACGCGCCATATCTCGACTACCGTCCGCTGGCCGAGGGCGAGCCGGGCGTGCAGGCGTTTCTTGACCGGCCGGAATGCGGGTGGATTAACCGCGAACTGGAGCAGCGGGCGCAGGGCTACGCAATTGCCCACGTCGTGCCGGAACACCTGGCAGAGGTTCGAAACGGCAAACTCGAACTTATCGCCAAGACTGAGGCGGCTGTGAAAGAGCGGCTCACCAAGGAAATTACTTATTGGGACCACCGCGCAGAACAACTCAAGTTGCAGGAGCATGCTGGCAAACCGAATGCCCGGCTGAATTCTGGCGAGGCTCGCAAGCGCGCCGATAATCTGCAGGCGCGGCTGCAGAAGCGGCTTGAAGATCTGAAGCTCGAAGCGCAGATATCGCCGCTTCCGCCAGTGGTACTCGGTGGTTTGCTGGTCGTGCCCATGGGGCTACTTTCAGCAATGACAGGGCGGGCGGCGCCGACACCAACCGCGCCTGTCGATACTCATATCAGTGCTGCTCGTGCCCGCGCCATCATCATGGAAGTAGAGAAAGGTCTCGGTTTCGATCCGACCGACCGTGAGTTCGAGAAGCTCGGCTACGACATTGAGAGCCGGGTACCTGGCACCGGCAAGCTACGCTTTATAGAGGTGAAAGGTCGTGTCGCAGGTGCGGCGACAATTACGGTTACAAAAAACGAAATTCTTTATTCGCTCAATAAGCCTGACGACTTCGTTCTTGCGATCGTCGAATTTACGGGGGCTGACAGCCATCACGTTCACTACGTGCGCCAACCATTTCAGCGCGAGCCTGACTTTGGTGTCACGAGTGTGAACTATGATTTTGCCGATTTATTGAAGCGAGCGCAGGCACCTGCGTGACACATGATTAAGAACGTAAATCATGGCTCGCTACGGGATCAGCTAGCGCCGATTGCCTCGAAACTGCGAGAGCACCGCACACTAATTAGACCTGTAAGTCAGGTCCTCCTACGCCTTAAGGCAATTCAAGGTAAAGATCGCTACGCCCTCACCATAGATCAGGTATTGCGCTGGATGGATCGTCGTGCTGGAAAGCGCCTTCCAGATGCGGCGTGGCGACGCGAATCGTTTCAAATGGAAGATGTCGGAGCCCAGCGCACAGCGGCGGTGGCATTGGTTGACGCAGATTACTGGGCTGCGCGGCTCGATGACGCAGACAAGAATGTAGCCCAACGGACATGGATAACCGAGGTCGGAATCGGCAAGACCCCGGAAGGCGATGTTTTATTTGGCGTACGATTGATTTGCGCATTCCGTGGTGAAGACAAAGTGATAATTCGGAGCGTGCCGGGAATTGTGCGGGGCGTTTTCGATACAGGGCCCGTGTTGCTCGATGATGTTGACGTTAAAGCAGATGTTCCACGTTTTATTCACTCTGAAGAAGACGTAGAGGATCTGATTCAACTCCTTGAGTCACCTACCCGGCGGGTTCCACTCGTAGTTTTTTCACTGCCAGACGGTTCAACAGATCCCACTCAGACAGCGATTTCGGCGAGCGAGCTTCTCCGGGCAACGACGGGCGCCGCTCACGTGGTAGTAATCAGCGGGCCGGGCTCGTATCACCTTACAAATCTTGCGGGCAAAGAACTATCAGTTTTTCGGCAGGCGATACGAATCTACCATCGGGGCTTTAATCGGTGGAACGATCAAGCGGCTCGTCACCCTGTTGCTCTTCCCGCGCGCATTGAAGCATGGAGTCTTCCCGAGACCGAAACTCCGGGGGCTGTTTGATCTTGTAAGCTTCTCGTTGAGGACTTAAACGAAAGCGAACTCATGAAAGCAGTACAGAAGAATAGCGCACTGGATGGCATCAAGAAAGAGCAGTTGAAGCGGCGCGTGTTTACGCTGGAATTCAAGGCTGAGGTG
>JANYCE010000397.1 GCA_025360445.1 Betaproteobacteria bacterium | reverse complement strand
CCCGGCGTACGTGAGCGTCTGGTGCGGTAAAAGGTGGCGCATCAGGTAATGTTGAATGCGATGCCAGGCACCCTGATTGCGCGGCTCTTCCTGGCACCACACAATTTCAGTCGCGCTTTTGTATTTTTCAATTTGCGCGACAAACGCTTCATGCGCGAACGGGTATAGCTGCGCAATGCGGATCAATGGAATATCGGCGATGTTGCGTTCGCGCCGCGCCGCGCGCAGGTCGTAGAACACCTTGCCGCTGCAAAACACCACTCGCTTAACCTTCGCAGGGTCGATGGTGTCGTCCCAATCCTCGTTAACCGGGTTGAACTTATCATTGGCGAATTCTTCGAGCGGTGAAACTGATTCCTTGTGGCGAAGCAGGCTTTTCGGTGAAAAAATAATCAGCGGCTTGCGGTACGGGCGCACCATCTGACGGCGCAGCAGGTAATACATTTGCACCGGTGTCGCAGGGATGCAGACTTGCATGTTGTAGTCGGCGCACATCTGCAGGAAGCGCTCGATGCGGCCAGAGGAGTGTTCGGGACCTGCGCCTTCATAGCCGTGCGGCAGCATCATCGTGAGCCCGCACATGCGACCCCATTTGATTTCGCCGGACGAGATGAATTGATCGATCACGACCTGCGCGCCGTTGACGAAATCGCCGTACTGCGCTTCCCACACCACCAACTCATTGGGGCCCGATGTTGCGTAGCCATATTCGAATCCGAGCACTGCCTCTTCGGACAGCACGGAGTCGATAATTACGAAGTCGCCCTGATTTTCGCTGATGTGCTGCAGCGGCATGAACGTGCCCTGGTCCCACTTTTCGCGGTTCTGGTCGTGCAGCACTGCATGGCGGTGGAAAAAAGTGCCGCGCCCGACATCCTGTCCCGTAACGCGCACTGAATAGCCTTCGTTCAACAACGACGCATACGCGAGGTTTTCAGCCATCCCCCAGTCAAGCGCGAGCTTGCCTTCCGCCATCAGCCGCCGGTCCGCCATGATTTTCTCGACGCGCGGATGTAGCTTGAAATTAGCGGGCACCTCGGCAATTTTCCGGCCGAGCTGCTTGATCGTTTCAAGCGGCAGGCGCGTGTCGTCATTTTCATTCCACTTGGTGCCCAGGTAAGGCTTCCAGTTGACTTCGAACGGCGGCGCGTAATTCGATAAGATTGTCTGGTTGGTGTGATAACCGCCGTCGAGCGCGGTTCGATAGGTCTTGACCAGGTCTTCCACGTCAGTGTCGCTGACAATGCCTTCTTTGGTCAGGCGCTCGCCATAAAGTTTGCGCGGCGTCGGATGCTGATGAATTTTTTTATACATCAGCGGCTGCGTGACCATCGGCTCGTCTTGCTCGTTGTGACCTAGACGGCGATAGCACACGAGGTCGAGCACCACGTCTTTCGCGAACTTCATGCGGTAATCAAGCGCAATCTCGGTCGCCAAGCACACCGCCTCAGGATCGTCGCCGTTCACATGAAAAATCGGAACCTCGAGCATCTTCGACACGTCCGAGCAGTACAGCGTCGAACGCGCATCGCGCAAATCGGAGGTGGTAAAACCAATCTGATTATTGATGATGATATGCACGGTGCCGCCAGTGCCAAACCCGCGTGTCTGCGCGAGGTTAAGCGTTTCCATCACGACCCCCTGCCCGGCAAACGATGCGTCGCCGTGAATCAGCACCGGCAGTACCTGGCTGCCGGTCTTGTCGCCGCGGCGATGCTGACGCGCGCGGACCGAGCCTTCCACCACCGGGTTGACGATCTCGAGATGCGACGGATTGAATGCAAGCGACAGATGCAGCGGCCCGCCGGGCGTCATCACGTTTGACGAAAAGCCATCGTGATATTTGACGTCGCCGGCGAGCGTAGATTCATCGTGCTTGCCTTCAAATTCGGCAAACAGATTTTTCGGCATCTTGCCCAGCGTGTTGACGAGCACGTTAAGCCGGCCGCGGTGCGCCATCCCGATCACGAGTTCCTGCACGCCCGCCGCACCTGCGCGCTGCAATAAATTGTCGAGCAGAGGAATCAGGCTGTCGCCGCCTTCGAGCGAAAATCGGGTCTGGCCCACATACCGCGTGTGCAGATATCGCTCGAGCGTCTCCGCCGCGGTGAGGCGTTCGAGAATGTGCTTCTTGTAGGCGCTGTCGTATTGCGGGGTGGCGTGCGACGTCTCGAGCCGCTCCTGAATCCACCGCTTCTGCGGCACGTCGGTCATATACATGTACTCGGCGCCGATCGTGCGACAGTAAGTGTTCCGCACCATCTGCAGAATGTCTTTCAACTTCATGTCGCGCGGACCGATGAGCGACCCGGTGCCAAATACCGTGTCGAGGTCCGCGTCGGAGAGTCCGTAGTACGCAAGGTCAAGTTCAGCGACGGGCGGCGGCTCCTGACGATGCAGCGGATCAACTGCCGCTATGCGCGCCCCCTGGAAACGATACGCGCCTATCAGTTGCAAAACGCCATATTGTTTTTCGCTGAGTTGCGAACTCTCGCCTGCGCGCACGGCCGGCGCTGTAGTGCGCGGGCTTTTTTCGAGTTGTGCGAAATACTCCTGAATCGGCGTGTGCGCTACGTCGCGCGCGCCACCATCAAGTTTTTGCAGCTCGTCGAAGTAGCTGCACCAGCGCGGTTCGACGGCGGCGGGGTCTTCGAGATACCGCTCGTACAGGAGCTCGATGAAAGGCGCATTGGCGCCAAACAGATAAGAATTGCCGCGCAGTTCTTGGTAAGGCATGTCGCCGGGAAGTGCTTCGTGAACCCGATTCGCTTACTTGCGCTTGCTCATCGGCACAAATTCGCGCTTGGCCTGCCCGGTATAAAGCTGCCGCGGGCGCGCGATCTTTTGATCGGGATCGGCGATCATTTCGTTCCATTGCGCGATCCAGCCGACCGTGCGCGCGACGGCAAACAAGGCGGTGAACATGGTCGTCGGAATGCCAAGCGCCTGATAGACAATGCCAGAATAAAAGTCGACATTCGGGTACAGCTTGCGCGTGACGAAATACTCGTCTTCGAGCGCAATTTTTTCAAGCGCCATCGCGAGCTTGAACAACTTATCGTCGCGCAAGTCGAGCTCGTCGAGCACTTCGTGGCAGGTTTTCTGGATCAGCTTGGCGCGCGGATCATAGTTCTTGTAGACCCGGTGGCCAAACCCGTACAGCACTGAATCGTCACCCTTGTCCTTCACGCGTTTGATGTACCGGCCGATGTTCTTTTCATCGCCGATTTCATTCAGCATTTTGAGCACCGCCTCGTTCGCCCCGCCGTGCGCCGGGCCCCACAGGCTGGCGATGCCGGAGGCTATGCACGCAAACGGATTTGCGCCCGACGAGCCGGCCGTGCGCACCGTCGAAGTTGATGCGTTCTGCTCGTGATCGGCGTGCAGGATCAGAATGCGATCGATCGCCTTCGTCAATACCGGGTTCGGTTTATAGTCTTCGCACGGATTGCCGAACATCATGTACAGGAAATTGTCGACGTATGACAGACTGTTCTTCGGATACATAAACGGCATGCCGACGTTGTATTTGTAGCACATGGCCGTAATCGTCGGCAGCTTCGCGATGAGGCGGAAAGCCGAAATCTCGCGATGGCGCGGATCGTTGATGTTGAGCGAGTCGTGATAGAACGCCGACAGCGCGCCGACCACGCCGCACAACACGGCCATCGGGTGCGCGTCGCGCCGGAAGCCGGAATAAAAGCGGGACAATTGCTCATGCACCATCGTGTGGTGCATGACGGTCGTGTCGAACGTGATTTTTTGATCGGGGCTGGGCAGTTCGCCGTTCAAAATCAAGTAAGCGACTTCAAGAAAGTCGCAGTTCTCCGCGAGACTCTCGATCGGGTACCCGCGATACATCAGGATGCCCTGGTCGCCATCGATGTAAGTGATTTTTGACGAGCAACTCGCGGTCGACAAAAAACCGGGGTCATATGTAAACTTTTTAGTCTTCGCATACAAAGGCCGGATGTCGATGACATCAGGTCCGACGGAACCCGCGATCACTGGAAAATCAATTGCCGGTGAACCGTCCGTAAACGACAATGTTGCTAGCTTCTCAGTCATGAAATTCTCCGCGAATTCGTCAACTTACCGATAAATAATTATACGTCAATGGTTGCATTCGCAACCATCACCCGCGCCCCGTTTCACGGCGTGCGAAGCATTTTCAGGAGCGCGCCGTACCGCTCATCGGTGTGCGCGGTACGCCCCATTACGAGATCGAGCAAATCGTTGTCACCAAACGCGAGCAATTCTTTGAACAACGCAAGTTGGCCGGCATCAAGCACTTCGAGATGGCGGCTGTTGAACTGCTCCAGCACGAGATCGAGTTCGAGCAAGCCGCGCCGGCAATGCCATCTGAGCTTGCCCAGCTCGCCGTTGGTGGTTGCGGATTCCATCAAAAAGTTAAACGGCGCGCTTGACCATTAAATCTTTAATTTTGCCGATCGCGCGCGTGGGATTAAGGCCCTTCGGGCATACGTCGACGCAATTCATGATCGAATGGCAGCGGAACAGACGGTATGGATCTTCGAGATTATCCAGGCGCTCGTTGATTGCCTGGTCGCGCGTGTCGGCGATGAAGCGGTACGCCTGCAGCAAACCCGCGGGACCGACGAATTTGTCTGGATTCCACCAGAACGACGGGCACGCCGTCGAGCAGCACGCGCACAAGATGCATTCATACAAGCCATTTAATTCGTCGCGGTCTGCCGGCGACTGCAGGCGTTCCTTCTCGGGTGCCGGCGTATCGTTCTGCAAATACGGTTTGATCGAATGATATTGTTTGAAAAATTGCGACATATCGACGATCAGGTCGCGTATGACCGGCAATCCGGGCAGCGGCCGGATCATCACCGGCTCTTTTAAATCCGCGAGTTTTGAAATGCACGCAAGGCCGTTCTTGCCGTTGATGTTCATCGCATCAGACCCGCAGACGCCTTCGCGGCATGAGCGGCGCAGCGCGAGCGTGTCGTCCTGCTCCTTGATCCGGATCAACGCATCGAGCAGCATGCGATCGGTCGGCTCGAGCGCGATGTCATAGTCCTGCATACGCGGCTTGGCGTCGACGTCCGGGTTAAAGCGATAGATCGAAAATTTCATCAGTTGTCCTGGTAAGGCTCAAGTCACTAATAAACGCGCGGTTTGGGTTGAAACGATTCGACCGTCAAAGGTTTCAACTTGACCGGCTTGTATTGGAGTCGATCACCCTCTTTGAACCAAAACGTGTGCTTCATCCAATTAACGTCGTCGCGGTCGGGATGATCGCTGCGGTCATGCGCGCCGCGGCTCTCGGTGCGCGCCGCCGCCGAAATCATGGTCGATACGGCGGTCTCGACAAGGTTATCGAGTTCGAGCGCTTCGAGTCGCGCAGTGTTAAAAACCTTACTCTTGTCCTTGATGATGGTGTGCTTTGCGCGCTCGACGACGGCAAGCATCTTGCGTACACCTTCGGCCAGGCTGTCTGGAAATCGGAATACACCGCAGTGCAACTGCATCGTGCGCCGCATTTCGGCGCCGACTTCAGCCACGCTTTCACCGGACGTCGCGCTGTCGAGCCGCGCCAGCCGCGCCAATGAGCGGTCGGCCGCATCATTGGGTAAATCCTTGAAGGCTTTGTCGACTGCGATGTCGCGTATCACCTGCTCGGCCGCCGACTTGCCGAAGACGAGCAAGTCGAGCAGTGAATTAGTACCGAGGCGGTTGGCGCCGTGCACAGACACACACGAGCATTCACCGGCCGCGTATAGGCCGCGCACGATATTTTCATTTGTGCCATCAGGCACGTAGACCTGGCCGTGCATGTTGGTGGGAACCCCGCCCATTTGATAATGGCAGGTAGGCACGACGGGTATCGGGTCCTTGGTGCAGTCGACGCTGGCAAATTTCATCGCGATCTCGCGAATTCCGGGCAGACGCTTATCGATTACTTCAGCGCCCAGGTGGTCGAGCTTGAGCAAAATGTATTCGCCGTCTTTGCCGGCGCCGCGGCCTTCCTTGATTTCAGTGGCCATGGCGCGCGAAACGACGTCGCGCGATGCAAGATCTTTGACGGTCGGCGCATAGCGCTCCATGAAACGTTCGCCGTCCTTATTAAGCAGAAAGCCGCCTTCACCGCGCACCCCTTCGGTGATGAGTACGCCCGCACCTGCGACGCCGGTCGGATGAAATTGCCAGAATTCCATGTCTTCGAGCGGAACGCCGGCGCGCGCCGCCATGCCCAGGCCGTCGCCGGTATTGATGAATGCATTTGTGCTCGCTGAATAAATGCGACCCGCGCCGCCGGTTGCAAGCAAGGTCGCTTTGGCCTGCAATATCATCACTTCGCCGGTTTCCATTTCCATGGCGACCACACCCAGCACGTCACCGTCCTGATCGCGAATCAGGTCGAGCGCCATCCACTCGACGAAAAACTGCGTGCGCGCGCGCACATTGCGTTGATACAAAGTGTGCAGCATCGCGTGGCCGGTGCGGTCGGCCGCGGCGCACGAGCGCTTGATCGGGCCTTCGCCATAATTGCGCGTCTGCCCGCCGAAAGGGCGCTGATAAATCCTGCCGTCGGGCGTGCGGTCGAACGGCATGCCGAAATGTTCGAGTTCGTAGACCGCTTCGTTCGCCTTGCGGCACATGAATTCGATTGCGTCCTGGTCGCCGAGGTAATCCGAGCCCTTGACCGTGTCAAACATATGCCAGTGCCAGTTGTCATCACCGTCGTTACCGAGTGACGCGGCGACGCCGCCCTGCGCCGCGACTGTATGTGAGCGTGTCGGGAAAACTTTCGACAACACCGCCACTTTGAGATTGGCTTCAGCCAGGTGCAGCGCCGCGCGCATACCTGAGCCGCCGGCGCCTACGACTACGGCATCAAACTGTCTCTTCGCAATCGCCACCATGTAGTTATATGCTCCACAAAATCTGCGCCGACCACGCGGCGTATGCAATCAACGCGGCGATAACCAGCGCGTAAAGCGCCAGCCGCAGTCCGCCATGCTTGACGTAGTCCATGAAAATGTTCCGCATGCCAACCCATGAGTGCAGAAATACGCTCAGCAAAAAAAGCAGCGTTGCGAGCTTCATCCATTGCGGAGTGAACATCTCGCGCCACGCGTCATAGTCAAGCGTCGGGGTCGTGATCAGCAAGCCAATCGCTAAAAGCGTGTACAACAGCATCACGATCGCGGTCAGGCGTTGCGCAAGCCAATCGCGCAGACCGTAGTGCGCGCCGGTAACTTCGCGATTTACCATAGACGCACCGCGATCAATACGGTCAATCCGATACTGACCGCCAACACGAGCCAGCTCGAGAATCGCGCGGACGCCAATTCGGTTCCCAGATCGATATCCGACGCGAGGTGGCGCACGCCGGCACACAGGTGATGCAGATAAGCCCATGCGAAAATAATAATGCCGATTTTTACGAGGGGCAGCGCAACGAATTCTTGCGAGGCTTCAAACGTGTCGGTCGACGTCAAACTGCACTGCCACCACGCCAGCAGCGCCGGCAATGTGAAGAACAACGCAGCGCCGCTCACACGGTGCATGATCGACACCACCGCGGGCACCGGCATGCGAATCTGGAGCAGATTTAGATATTTCGGACGGTTGACCATAGCGCGTTCTGATCGAGTAAGAAGTTTTACGCAGCACGCCGCTTCGAATAACGTCCGGCGAGAATTTACAGAGAAAAACGGTGCAACATTGATCTGCGAATGATTAATTTTATCAGTTATTGGTGCGGCGCAAAAGACGCCCGCCGCGAAAGAGCGGTTTACAGCGATTCTAGAGGTCAAAACCATCCGATCGCGCTTTCACAGCGGCCGGCACGAATGACTGATCGCCCTTTTCGCTCCCGCTAAATCCGGCACTAACAAGTTCGCCGACGCGAATGCGCAGCGTAATTTTTACGACGTTTGAGAGGCGCACTCGATGGAATCGACGCCGAGCGTATCGCGATGATATAATTTCCGATAAGCCATTGTTTACGTTCCCTTCCGTGGCGCACTTCGTTTGATCCATATTCGTTCCAGGAGCATCCTCACATGAAACGCCCTGTTCGCGTCGCCGTTACCGGCGCTGCCGGCCAAATCGGCTATAGCCTGCTGTTCAGAATCGCCAGTGGCGAAATGCTTGGCAAAGATCAACCCGTCATATTGCAACTGCTGGAAATCCCCGACGAGAAAGCGCAAAAAGCGCTGCGCGGCGTCATGATGGAGCTCGACGATTGCGCGTTTCCGCTGCTCGACAGCATGGTCCCTGCGAGCGATCCGACCGTCGCATTTAAAGATGTTGACTATGCACTGCTCGTCGGCGCGCGCCCGCGCGGTCCGGGCATGGAACGCAAAGACTTGCTCGAAGCAAACGGTAGAATTTTTGGACCTCAGGGTAAAGCGCTGTCGGACGTGGCAAGCCGTGCCGTCAAAGTGCTGGTGGTCGGCAATCCCGCAAATACAAATTGCCTGATCGCGATGAAAAACGCGCCAACACTTAAGCCGTCGCAGTTCACCGCAATGTTGCGGCTCGATCACAATCGCGCGCTGACGCAGGTTGCGCAAAAAATCGGCAAGCCGGTTTCGAGCATCAAGAAAATGACGGTATGGGGCAATCACTCTGCCACTCAATATCCGGACGTTTTTCAGGCACTGGCGGACGGCGAACAAGTCTGGCCGCAAATTAACGACCAGGCCTGGCTTGAGAACACTTTTATTCCGCTCATCCAGAAGCGCGGCGCCGCAATCATAGAGGCGCGCGGATTGTCCTCTGCGGCCAGCGCCGCGAATGCGGCAATCGATCATATGCGCACCTGGGCTGAGGGCACGGCGAATGGCGACTGGGTCAGCATGGGCGTTCCTTCCGACGGCAGCTACGGGATTCCTGAAGGCGTCATGTTCGGCTATCCGTGTACTTGCGAAAACGGCAAGTTTGAAATCGTCAAAGGCATTGACATCAGCGATTTCAGCCGCTCGCGAATGGACGTCACGTTGAAAGAGTTGCACGAAGAGCGCGACGGCGTGAAGCACCTTTTGGGTTGAGCGGCAAACGATGGCACGAACTAAGGCGGACACCGGCGACGGTCCCGCCTTTTTTTTGGCTGCGGCATATGACAAGCAATTGCATCCGGGTTTAACGCACGACGCAAGGAGATCACAATGAGCAGCAACGAAACCACAGGCGGGTTTAAACCCAAGAAATCCGTCGCGTTATCCGGCATCACCGCCGGCAACACGGCGCTCTGCACGGTCGGGCGCAGCGGCAATGATCTCAATTACCGCGGCTATGACATACTCGATATCGCCGAGCAATGCGAATTTGAAGAAATCGCTTATTTGCTGATCCATGGCACCTTGCCGAGCCCGGCCCAACTCGCCAACTACAAATTAAAACTGCAGGCGCTGCGCGGCCTGCCGGAGGTCGTAAAGGCCGCACTTGAATGCATACCGCCCGCGGCTCATCCGATGGATGTGATGCGAACGGGCTGCTCGGTGCTCGGCAGTGCGCTGCCCGAAAAAGACGATCACAACCTGCCTGGCGCGCGCGACATCGCCGACCGTTTAATCGCATCGTTCGGCTCCATGCTGCTGTACTGGTTTCATTTCAGCCAGAACGGACGCCGTATCGAAGTGGAAACGGACGACGATTCGATTGGCGGCCACTTTATGCATTTGCTGCACGGCAAGCCGCCGTCCGCCAAAGCGGTGCGCGCGATGCATACGTCGCTCAATCTGTACGCAGAGCATGAGTTCAATGCGTCGACCTTTGCGTGCCGCGTCGTAGCCGGCACCGGCTCTGATATGTATTCGGCGATAACCGGCGGCATCGGCGCACTGCGGGGCCCCAAGCACGGCGGCGCCAACGAGGTCGCGTTCGAAGTGATGAACCGGTATGAGACACCCGACGCCGCCGAGACCGATATCGTGACGCGTGTCGCTAACAAAGAAGTCGTGATCGGCTTCGGCCATCCGGTTTACACCATCGCCGATCCGCGCAACAAGATCATCAAGGACGTCGCGCGCAACCTGTCAAAAGAGACCAACGACATGGCGATGTTCGACATTGCCGACCGCATTGAAGCAGTGATGATGCGCGAGAAGAAAATGTTTGCGAACCTCGACTGGTTTTCGGCGGTGTCGTACTTCAAATTAGGTGTGCCCACGGCGATGTTCACGCCAATCTTCGTAATCTCACGCACCAGCGGCTGGGCGGCCCACGTAATCGAGCAGCGTATCGACGGCAAAATCATTCGTCCGACCGCCAACTACACGGGGCCCGAAGCGCGCGCGTTTGTGCCGATGGAGGAACGCGCCAAAACGAGCAGGAAAAAATAGCCGCTCGCGGAAAGGACTTGCAATCATTTAGAGCCGAATGGTTTTTACAATCATCAAAACACTGATTTCCGCACTCATCATTACGATGGTGTCGGAAATTGCCAAGCGCAGCCCGGCTTTTGCCGCATTGATCGCATCGCTGCCGCTGGTGTCGGTGCTCGGCATGCTGTGGATATACAACGAAACAACCGACGTCGAGCGGCTCGCGGCCCACTCGGAGGCGACGTTTTGGTTCGTGCTGCCGTCGCTGCCGATGTTTCTCGTGTTGCCGCTGATGCTGCGCCACGGCGTCGGCTTCTACCTTGCACTCGCACTCAACTGCGCGATGACCGCATTGCTGTATCTGGCGATGGTGAAGGTCGGTGCGTATCTCGGCCTTAAATTCTGACTTCAATCTTGACCGATAACAACCAGGGAAATCATGTCCAGCTCAATTTTAAAAGTGCGTCCGAAAACGGATCAGGTAATCCTCGACATCGCCGACTATGCGCTGAAGTACAGAATCAAAAGTGATGAAGCGTATAACACGGCGCGCCTGTGTCTGATGGACACGCTCGGCTGCGGCTTTGAGGCGCTGACGTTCCCTGCGTGCACAAAATTGATGGGCCCGATTGTGCCCGGCACTGTGGTACCGAACGGCGCCAGGGTGCCGGGCACCTCATTCCAGCTAGACCCGGTTGCCGCCGCCTTCAACATCGGCTGCATGATTCGCTGGCTTGATTTTAACGACACCTGGCTTGCCGCTGAATGGGGCCATCCGTCCGACAATCTCGGCGGCATTCTCGCCACGGCCGATTACCTGTCGCGCTCGCGAGTCGCCGCCGGCAAAGCGCCGCTCGTTATGCGCGACGTGCTGACCGGCATGATCAAGGCGCACGAAATCCAGGGCGTGATTGCACTCGAAAACAGTTTTAACCGCGTCGGTCTCGATCACGTGGTGCTCGTCAAAGTCGCCAGCACTGCGGTGGTTACCGTGATGCTCGGCGGCAGCCGCGATGAAGTCATCGATGCAGTGTCCAATGCATGGGTTGACGGCCAGTCGCTGCGCACCTACCGCCACACGCCGAATACGGGCTCACGCAAATCATGGGCGGCGGGCGATGCGACCAGCCGCGCGGTGCGTCTTGCCCTCATGACCCTCAAAGGCGAAATGGGCTACCCGTCAGTACTTACCGCCAAAACATGGGGCTTCTACGACGTATTGTTTAAAGGCAAACCGTTCACGTTCACGCGCAAGTACGGCTCGTACGTGATGGAAAATATTCTGTTCAAGATTTCATTTCCGGCAGAATTCCATGGCCAGACGGCAGCCGAATGCGCTGTGCGCCTTCACCCCCAGGTGCATGCCCGCGTCGACGACGTCAAAAAGATTGTGATCACCACGCATGAGTCGGCAATCCGCATCATCGACAAGCAGGGCGTGCTCAGCAATCCCGCCGACCGCGACCACTGCATTCAATACATCGTCGCGATCGGGCTGCTGAAGGGCAACGTCGAGTCCACCGACTATGAAGACCACGTGGCGGAAGACCCGCGCGTCGACGTTCTGCGTTCCAAGATGATCTGCGTCGAGAAAAAAGAATGGACCCGCGATTATCTCGACCCAGGCAAACGTTCGATCGCGAACGCCGTGCAAATTTTCTTCAAGGACGGCGGCAAAACGAAAAACATTGAGGTTGAATATCCAATTGGCCACCGTCGCCGGCGCAAAGAAGGCGTGCCGCTGCTCGAAGCAAAATACAAAATTAATCTTGCGCGCCGTTTTCCGGCCAAGCAACAGGCCGCAATAATCAAACTTTGCGCTGACCAGAAAATACTCGAGGCAACGCCCGTTCACGAATTCATGGATCTTTTCGCCATTTAAAAAAGGGGATGACAACCATGCGACATTTACTCGTCAGTATTACCGCTGCGGCAGGCCTTTGTTTCCCACTCATGGCTACCGCTCAGATGGCCCCGGGCCTGTACGAGTACTCGATAAAAATGAACATGCCCGGCGGGCCGGCTATGCCCGCACAAACCGTTCAACGTTGCCTCACAGCCAAAGACGTCGCGGGCAGCAAAGGTTTCGAAATGCCGCCCGGTCCGGGCAGTGATTGCCAGATGAAAGACCTTGTTCAGAGCGGCGGTAAATTTTCATACAAGATGAGTTGCTCCAAACCGCAGAAGCTCGATGGCGCTGTCCAGGGCGCAATGACGCCGGGCGGCATGACGATGGACATGACCATGAACATGGATGGCATGCCCGGCGCGATGACGCAGTCAACTACAGCCAAGCGCATCAGCGACTGCAAGTCGTAACGCGCTCCGACCCCGGGCACGCAAGGCATTAAAGAGCCGCCGCATTATTTAAAAAATCCATGAGTGCGAGATTAAAAAGCGACGCGCCTACACCGCAGGGCCGCCTGCCCAACCCTGCCCTGGCTGACTTCGTTCCCCGCCTCGTTAACGGCGCGCTTGAGTTGCCTGTTTATTACATGCGCGGCGGCACTTCCACGGGCGTGGTGTTGTGGCATGAGCATCTGCCTGCTGACGATACGCTACGCGAAGAAGCGATCCGATGGATCATGGGTGTGCCGGCAACGGGTGTCTTCAACGGGAACAAGCAGATCACCGGTCTTGGCCGCGGTCCGTCAACCAGCAACAAGGTGTTCATCGTCAACCGTTCGTCGACTGCAGAGGCCGACATCGCGAGCACGCTCGCTCAGCTCGCTGCCGACAAGTCGGCGATCGACTGGAGTGTGAATTGCGGCAACATGTCCGCCGCATTGACAATGTATGCACTCGACACCGGGATTTTTCGGCCGTCCGTTGGCACCACGGTCATGCGCATATTCAACACCAACACGCGCGTGACCACTGACGCGACAGTCAAAACCCCCGACGGCACATCATCCATCCCCGCGGATACCGTGATTCCCGGCGTAATGGGTAAATTTCCCGGCGTCGAGCTGAGCCTGCGCAATCCGGTCGGCG